>JBIKPL010000166.1:0-6492 GCA_044357485.1 Cytophagales bacterium | reverse complement strand
CATGTCTTTCTTTAATGGTTTTTCTGCAATCCTCCATCGATAACCTTTTAATCGAGAATCGGGACCCATAATTTCATGTGGAGGAATAAACAAGGCTTCAGGCTTTGTTAAAAATGAAATATTTTGTAATTTATTTTCTTTAAATCGCATCAACATATTGCTACAAATCACTTTATTCATCCCAACCAAGGTAGTGTCATTTTCTGTAGCAAAATAGATACTTTCACCATTTCCAAAAACATCTACCGTCTGAATTTTATTTTCTTTAAAATAAGCGGTAATTTTTTTCCCTTTAATTTGATTGAAATTTTCAATGGTGTCTTTAGAAATGATAAATGAATTAACCCTTAAATAAAGTTTATCTATTTTGTTATTGGCCATTTGAATTTTTATAGAGTCACCAGTCATTTGGCTTTTATCATTCCATAAAATTGGATCTTTAAAGAAGTTGATGGTTGAATCTTGTAAATTATAAACCATAGAATCACAACGACCTTGAAGGTCATTTTTAAAGATTCTAACTTTTTTAATTGCCGTAAGTTTTTTGTTTTTGTGAATGGTATCATTGATAGATATCAGCGTATCAGCCTTCAGGTAAAGCGTATCTTTATCGACCACACTTTTCATTAGTCCATTTCCCCACACTTTCGTGTAATGCTTTTTGCCTCTGTACATGGCCTTGTCACCTTCAATGATGATATTTTCTTTTTTAAAGGTGATTTTAACATTTCCGGAAGCATCACCATCTTTCTTTTTATTATCAAAATTGACCTTATCGCCACTTAAAATAAAATCGGCATTTTCTATTTGTGATTTTCCTTTTAGGGTAAGAATATTTTTGTCTGTATGGTATTCTCCATCTGTTGAAAACAAATTACCGTCTTTCGTTTTGATATCTGTAGGTCCCTTAAAATAAGCCGTTTTTATGTCTGATTTGTAATATAGGGTATCCGTGCTTAAGTCGTGTTCTTTGTTGTATAAACGTACTTTATTTAAAAATGTAAAAAGCTTAGTTTGGGTATTGTAATGCCCATATTGACTGATTAATTTAGTGTCTTTGTCAATAATAGTTCCTCCTTTATTATAAATGGCTGTTTTGGAATTGGCATCATAATCAAGTTCGGGAGTTGTTAAGGTCATTGATTTATCTTTCATCACCACATTTCCCCTAAAATTAATCAATTTTGTGTCTCCGTTATAGGTTAAATTTTCGGAAGTAATGGTCGTGCCGTTGCTTTGTTTAATTTTTACATGTCCGAATGCTTCTATCGAATTTTTATCTGCATATTGATAAGCTGAATCACAATATACATAAGTGTCTCCTTGCTTGAAACGCACATCATGTTTGAGCTTTCTAATAGACATTCCATTAAAAGTTCCGCCATCAAGTTCACCCGCTTGCAGTAATTCTATTTTTTCTTGTGCCGTTACGCAAAATGAAAACAGCATTATAGTGCTGAAAAACAAGTGTTTGATATGTTTTGTCGGTAAATTAAATTGCATTTTTATCATCATTAATCCTACAAAATTAATAAAAAAGCTATCTTTAGACCATGATTCAACGTTTTTTAAACTATATCAACCAAAACAATCTTTTCAATAGCTCAGAAAGGGTCTTATTGGCTATTAGCGGAGGACTTGATTCTGTGGTCATGTGTCATTTGTTCTATACCGCAAAAATTCCTTTTGCGATTGCCCATTGTAATTTTCAATTAAGAGGAAATGATTCTAATGAAGACGAATCATTCGTTCAACAACTTGGCGACAACTACAACACCACAGTGCATTCTATTAGGTTTGATACAGAAAAATATGTTGTAGCAAATGGGGTATCAATCCAAATGGCTGCTAGAGATTTAAGGTACGAATGGTTTCGAACTTTGATACAAGCAAATCACTATCAATCCATTGCCACAGCTCACCATGCCAATGATCAAGTAGAAACAATATTGTTGAATTTAACAAGCGGTACAGGATTAAGAGGATTAAGAGGCATTAAACCCCAATCGCATGAACTTGTACGGCCTTTATTGTTTGCCACAAGGAAAGACTTGGAAAAATATGCCACCATACATCATTTACAATGGAGAGAAGATAGTTCTAATGCCTCGTTAAAATACAAAAGAAATGCTATTCGACATTTAGTCGTACCACAATTAGAAACGTTAAATCCTAATTTTATCGCTTCCATCATTCCATTTACACATAAAATGCGTTTAATGGAACAGTTGTTAGATAATCAAGTGGATTTTTGGCGTAATAAAGTGCTTACGAAGATAGATGAGGTAACATATATTGCCCTTCAACCATTTGATGGAGTAAGTTATAAGGCATTGCTGCTGTATGAAATATTGAAAGAATTTGATTTTGAGACAGTTGATGACATCTTGAATTGTGTCGATTCAATTGCCGGCAAAGCATTTCATAGTGTCTCCCATAGCTTAGTGATCGATAGACAGCAATTGGTAATTACCCCCAAGTCGAAAGTGCCATGTCAACAGTTTGAAATAGCAGCAGAGACTACACATTTAATTGTCGGAAAATCACATTTTGAAATAGAACTAATTGATCAATTTTCAATGAATGCTATGGATAAATCAAAAAATCTTGCTTATTTAGATTATTCAAGTTTAGCATTTCCCTTATTGTTGAGGAAATGGGCTATAGGAGATACTTTTAAACCTCTAGGAATGAGGGGGCGTTCCAAAAAAATAAGCGATTTATTAATAGATGCCAAAGTACCCAATAATTTAAAATCTCACGTTTGGCTGTTAGAAAGCAATGCCGAAATCATTTGGGTTGTGGGTTATCAAATAAGCGAAACCGTTAAAATTAATGCCAAAACCAATAAAGTTTTAAAAATAACCCATCTAAAAAATCAATAATTTTACCTTTCATAAGGTATAACAATTAATTAAATTTTGTCAATTAACCATATCATTTGAAAAGAGAAATTTCAGTCGTAATTCCAAATTTTAATGGAAGAGCACTACTCGAAAAAAATTTACCATCAGTGTTTGCTGCTTTGGCTAATATACCAGGTAATCATGAAGTTATCGTTGCTGATGATGCTTCAAAAGATGATTCTATTTCTTTTTTGAAATTAAATTACCCGCAAATTCACTTAGTCGTACATCAAGTTAATCAGGGATTTTCGCCTAATATTAATAGTGGCATTTTTGTTGCAACCAAAGAACTTGTATTTGCTTTAAACAGTGATGTTTACTTAACAGAATCCTATTTTTTACCCTTGATGAACTATTTTGATGATGAAAATACCTTTGGCGTCATGGGGAGAATTATTGACCTTGAAGGAGATAAAACCCAAGATGCAGCCAAGTATCCCTACCAAAAAGGATTTCAAATTAAGTCTACTTTAAACTATACGGTATCCGAAAATCCTTTAGCAATTAAAATACCTACCTTTTTTTTGAGTGGCGCCAATGCATTAATGTGCAGGCATAAATTAATGATTCTCAAAGGGTACAATGAGATATATGCACCATTTTATGTAGAAGATGTAGACCTGTCTTTAAGGGCTTGGCGGTTGGGCTGGGATTGTTTCTATGAAGATAAAGCCGTTTGTCGGCATCCAGTAAGTGTAACAATTAGCAAATACAGCAAACGAGATTTCGTAAAAACCATATCTATTCGCAACCAAATGCTTTTACAAGAGCTTCATTTAGAAGGCATTGAATTAATTGGATGGCGTTTTCAATTGTTATTGAATGTTTGTACCAAATGGTTAACTTTTAATCGTCCGTTTTATAAAGGTTTTGTGAAGTTTTTGTTGCTTTATCCTAAAATGAAACACTCAAAAAACACATTCAATAAGATCCATAATAATGGCCATAAACACATCGCTATAAGTCAGGTAATCAACAATATAAAGAAATCTATTTCAAGCTTACCAATTTCTAAGTTTTGATTTTTTGGTACTTTAAATAAATAATATTTGTTTTTTTTATAAAAAGACGCTTTTGAATATTGTTCACTTCAATTTTTCATTAAATTTGTGGTCCGATTATTCTGTAGTATTCTTATGAAAGTATATTTTAAAATTCTTGCCTTTGCAAAACCAATTGAAAAGTTTGCAATTCCATATGTGATCTTGACATTATTATCCATCATGTTTGGATTAATAAACTTTACGATATTAATTCCGGTAGTGGATTTATTATTCTCTACGAATAATCAAGATAAATTGAAAATTGTTACAGAAATGCCACAATTTTCATTTACGGTTAAATTTATTACCGAAACATTTTACTATTGTATGCACTTATCAGTACTGCATTATGGTAAAATAGGCGCATTAATGTTTGTGAGTATTATTTTATTTGTGTCAGTAATTTTAACCAATCTATTTAGGTATTTGTCTCAAATCATTTTAGAGGACCTCCGAATTCATACCTTGTTAAATTTGAGAAAAACGGTTTTTAACAAAGTAATGGAATTGCATTTAGGCTTCTTTTCAAATGAACGAAAAGGAGATATTATGTCGAAAATTTCTACTGATGTGCAAACGGTTCAATCCACAATTACCAATACCTTAATTACTTTCTTTAAGGAACCAATGACCGTGATTATTTATTTTGTTGCCTTATTTAGATTGTCTGTACCCTTAACCTTGTTTACGATTTTTTTCATACCAATTACAGGAGCAATCATTGCATTGATTGTTAAAAAATTAAGAGCAATTGCTACTGATTCTGCCAATTCTATGAGTTCAATGTTGTCTATCTTAGACGAATCATTAACGGCACTAAGGGTTGTAAAAGCGTTTAATGCCACCACCTATGTTCAAAATAAATTTCATAATGAAAATATTAAATTTTCAATCGTGAACAAAAAAATGGTGAAGAAAAATGAATTAGCGTCACCTGTTTCTGAGATTTTAGGGGTATGTGTTGTGGTAGGGATTTTACTTTATGGTGGTATTATTGTTTTAAGAGGAGACAATAGTTTGAAAGCAGGTGAATTTATTGCCTATATCGCAATTTTCTCCCAAGTACTTCGTCCTGCTAAATTAATCACAAGTTCATTTTCTGCATTAGTAGGAGGGATTATCGCAGGAGAAAGAGTGTTAGAGTTAATTAATACTAAAAATGAATTGGTAAATAAACCTGATGCCTTAGTAATAGATACTTTTAAAAGTGAAATCGAATTTAAAGAGGTTTGTTTTTCTTACCAACAAAATTTAGTATTGAATAATATCTCTTTTAAAATTCCTAAAGGGAAAACAATCGCTTTAATCGGTCCATCTGGTGGAGGGAAATCTACCATTTCTGATTTAATACCTCGTTTTTATGATCCTCAATCAGGTCAAATTTTATTTGACGGTATTGATATTAGAGATTGTACGATGGAATCTTTAAGAGAACAAATGGGTATTGTAAACCAAGAATCATTGTTATTTAATGATACTATTTTCAACAATATCGCTTTCGGAAAACCGAATGCCACCCATGAAGAAGTAGTACATGCCGCCAAAGTAGCCAATGCACACAATTTTATTATGGAATCAGAAAATGGCTATGAATCAAGTATTGGTGATAGGGGAGTTAAACTTTCTGGTGGTCAAAAACAAAGGTTAAATATTGCAAGAGCGGTATTGAAAAATCCGCCTGTGTTAATTTTAGATGAAGCAACCTCTGCCTTAGATACAGAATCTGAAAAATTAGTGCAAGAAGCACTTTTCAGGCTAATGGAAAACAGAACAACCTTGGTGATTGCCCATAGATTAAGTACCATTCAAAATGCAGATGAAATTTTAGTGGTCGATAAAGGGCAATTAGTGGAAAGAGGTACACACAATGAATTGATTGCCAATGAAAAAAGTGTGTATTATAAATTGAATTCAATGCAAACCTTATAATTTTCAGGATGTATTTACCATTAAGCACCGCTAAAGAAATTGATTTAGATTTTGATAATGAAATTCAATTTTCTATTTGCACTTTAGTAACCATTAAAGAAGAGTATCAAGAAATGATGAGTTCATTTGTTGACGCTGGTTTTGATACGTCATTTTGTGAGTTTTTATATATTGATAATACAGCACATAACAAATCAGAAGCTTACCAAGGGTTAAATTACTTTTTACAAAAAGCAAAAGGAAAATATATTATTTTATGCCATCAAGACATTTTAATATGTCATGACAAAATAGAAACGTTAAATCAATCCATCGCCGATTTAGACCAATTAGATCCTCATTGGGCAATTTTAGGCAATGCAGGTGCTACTAAAATTAAAGATATCGTTTACAGATTGGTAGAACCTAACAATGTTTTTAAAAGAAGAGGAAATCCAATTCAGAAGGTGGTAAGTCTTGATGAAAACTTTATTTTGGTTAAGAAAAGTGCCAATTTAGCGTTATCAAATAACCTGAAAGGTTTTCATTTGTATGGTACCGATTTATGTATCATTGCGCATATTTTAGGCTTTTCTGCCTATGTTATTAACTTTAACTTGTTACATAAAAGTAAA
>JBIKPL010000165.1:0-6494 GCA_044357485.1 Cytophagales bacterium | reverse complement strand
TCTTTTATTTTTTCCATCATGGTATCTACCAGTATAGTTACCATTTGAGGATTGAAATTCATTTTTTCAGCGACGTCCGTACAAAATTTAATTTCAGTTTGGGTAACTTCCTCATCGATGAGCATCATTTGTATGAAATCAAACAATTGACTTAACCTGTTTTCTTTTGAGAAACTAATGTCAATATCCAAAGGATCAGAGGTTTCTAAGATGGCTAAAAATGCCTTTTCCGATATTCCATTGGAAGTTGCAATTTTACGGAGTAAATCAATTTCTTTTTCATCAACTCTGCCATCACTTTTAGCCAAAGCCACTAAATTTATAACATGACTATGTTTGTCAACCTCTTCTTTGTTTTTAAATAATCCGAACATGTAATAGTGTTTAAGCAACAAAAGTATATTTAATCATTTAGCTTAACTAATGGTGTTACTAATATGAGTATATAAGTTTGTTTAGGTGTAATTGTTTATTTGGGGATAATTACTCTGCCAATATTTCAAATTCAACTCTTCTGTTCATCACGTTGGCCATTTTGTCATCTGTTTGTACGATGGGATTAAGGTCACCTTCTGATGCAATTTCTATTCGTGTACTTTCAATGCCTTGAGACACTAAGTATTCTTTGATAACATTGGCACGTTTGTTTGATAAGTCCATATTGTATTGATGAATTCCCAAAGGGTCAGCATACGCATGGATTTTAATTCTCATTTTTGAGTTGTTTACCATTTCAGTCACCACCAATACCAATTTCGATTTCGAATACTCACTTAAATATGAGCTATTGAAGCCAAAATGTGCTAAAATACCTAAGGTCGTTTTCTTGGCAACTTTTTCTTTAACCGGTGCTACTGGTTTTTCAATGACCACTTCAGGTGTAAATTCAGGTACAGAATTGTCTGCAATAGCCGTGTCTAATTTTACAACGGTAAACTCCGTTCTTCTATTCATTTTACGGCCTTCTTCGGTTTCATTGGTGGTAATTGGCATTAACTCCGCATATCCTTTGGCCGTTAGTCGGTGTTTGTCAACCCCTCTTTTGATCAGGTAATTTACTACAATTTGAGATCTTTTTTGAGATAAACGTGCATTGTGACGATGCTTTCCTAAGCTGTCGGTGTGCCCAGAAATTTCCACTTTAATCTCCGGATAACTTTTCATCAAACCATACAATTCTTCCAGCTCAGTGATCGATTCCAAGGTTAAGTCGTACTTGTCTTCTTCAAATAAAATTTTGTTGAATTCTAATTTATCACCTATTTTAAATTTATTTCTAAATTCTTTTAATTTATAAGCAGACGTGGTCGTATCCGATAATTTCAAATGCTTAGCCAAGTGCTTAAGGTCCGATTTCTTCAATATTTTCGGAAGATTTCCTACATGTTGCATCGCCAATTCATCCGCGGTTTTGTTGAATAAAAGTTGTTTCAGTTTGAAGTTTTTTCTGAATTCAATCATGCTACTGCCTTGGTCAATAGTAAGGGTATCTTCTTTATAAAGATAGCCGGAAGCCACTACTTTTATTTTGTACGACTTCCCTTTTCTTAACTCAATCAGGTAGTTTCCTGTAACGGTATCTGATTTATAGCTGGCAACGATTTTATTGGTGGTGATATCAAATATTGCCACCGAAGCTGCAATGGCTTTGTGTGAAATGGTATCAAGCACAAAACCTTTTACAGCGATAAAGGCCGTATCTTTGTCGATTCTTTGGGCCGTATAAATGTCTTTTTCGCCATAAGTGTCTTCCCTGAAAGAGGAGAAGTACGCTTTATTGTCTTTTTGATTCCAACTGAAATAAATGTCGTTATCAGCCGAATTTAACGGGAAACCAATATTTTCAGGATTTGACCAAGCTTGTTTTTTTTCATCTAATATGGAATAGAAAATGTCGTAATCTCCCATATTTTGATGACCTTTAGAACTGAAATACAATGTTTTATTATCCGAATGCATAAATGGAGCATCTTCATCAAAGGCGGTATTTACATTCGGTCCTAAGTTTACGGCAGGTCCCCATTCGCCATTCACCTTGGTTGATTTATATAAATCCAATCCTCCTTGTCCTCCTGGTCTATTGCTCGAAAAATACAAGGTGGTTTCATCAAAAGAGATACAAGCACTTGGCTCCCAATAATTGGTGTTGATGTTGTTGTTTAACCTTGATGGAGAGGTCCATTCGTTGTTTACAAAATCAGATTGGTAAATATCACCGGAAATTCCTTCTTTAATTTTTTTATCCGGTTTGTATAAATATAAGGTTTTACCATTTGGATTTAGGCCAACGCAAGCATCATGTCTTTTGGTATTTATTTTTTTGCCAATACTGGTAGGGGCTGTCCAGGAGGAGTTGTTGTTATGATAACTGATGAATACGTCTTCATAATACATATTGTCATTGTCATCAAGTTTTGCGCCTTTACCGGTTGGTCTTCTCGAAGTAAAAATCAATGTTTTTTCATCTGCTGAAATAAGCGGTACATATTCAGGATAAATGGTATTGATAATATTTCCTAAGTTTTCAATTTTAACGGACAAAGGTACACTCACCAATTGTTTGCCGGTATTACATTGTTTAATGAAATTATTAACTTCAAAAAGATTGTAGGTATAATTTGGGTCACTTTTCTTGAGTTGCAATTTATAATACTCAAAATATTGAATAGCCTCATCAAAGCGGTGTTTCAGGTGTCGAACTTGTCCTAAATAATAACTTAATTTTGGTTCTCTACATCCTTCTGATTCGGCCCTGTTAAGGAATAAATCTGCTTTCAATTGACGCCCAGTTTTCATCATACAAACGCCAATCATATAAGGATTAAATGAATTGCGTTTTTCTAAGGAATCTAGGGTTTTATAAACAGGTAAGGCACTTTCAAAATCATCATCTTCGATGTACAAAGAGGCATATTCTTTAAGTTCTCCTATGGATTCTTTAGGCTTTTGTGCAAATAAAGACGTTGATGAAGCAATAAAGAAAAGTAAATTAAGTAAATGTTTGCGATTCATATAGTTATGTTAAATGGACTTTCTAATCCTATTATTTTTTTTCAAAGGATAACAAAGGTAGGGATTAAGGTTGACTTATAAAATCCTGTATTGTTTTTTTGTAATATTCAAATCCAAGGATTAATGGAATATTGCCATGCTCCGCAAAAGGTATTCTGAGCGCTTTTGCTTTAGGTCCTCTATAGTTTTTAAATACCACTTCGCCATGTGTTTTGATATTTAAAAAGCTATCATTGATACCGTGTAACCAAAGATATGGTTGGGTAACTTTTTTGATTTCTTCGGCATTTTCAATTTTCAAATCGGTTACATACGATCCTGAAATGGCTAATTTTGTAGCATCTTGTACCATTGTTTCTGCGGAAGCGAAAGGGGCTTCGTTGATTAACCAATTTGGTTTTAAAATGCGTGGTTCTGCACTAAGTTTAGTGGCAGAAGCGGTTCCCATACTGAAACCATAAATTACTAATCGATTGTCTGTTAGGCCATTTGTCTTCAGCCAAGTTAAGGCTGTATTGACATCCGTGTACATGCCTTCTTCGGTAGGTTTTCCATCCGACATGCCATACCCTCTATAATCAATCATTAAAACACCATACCTGTTTTTGCTGCCTACATTGGCTAGCAATTTTGCCCTTTGCCAATAAAAATCCATGTGCCATTTGTTGCCATGGCAATACATGATTACCGTATCGGTCGCAATTTGTTTGATATCACCTATGTAAATAGCGTAAATCGTGGTAGGGGTAGTTTCTGAAACGGATTGAGATGCAAGGGTAAAAATATGAATCATGCTGTCTGCAAGTTGCTCGCTTGCGGGCAATATAAAATCCTTTTCTCCTTGGTATTGCTCTAATTCGTAATGGCTAATTTTTTTAGCATTGTACAAATTATCATCTAGTCGTAAACACGAACTAAAACTAATCAAACAGGTTAAAAATACAAAAAATCTAAGCATGAGTATGGTTGATTTCGGTTACATTATTTCGAATGAAATATAGTAAGATAAAAGTAATTATGCCATTTAAAATTAATAATTCGTAACTAAATTGATATCCATTAAACCAAACGACGGAATAAGTATTGAGTATAAAAGTAATCAATGGACTTAATACACAGATGTAAGGCACTAATTTATCTTTGATAGAATATTTGGTAAATAAACCAAAAGCATACATCCCTAACAACGGACCGTAGGTATAAGACGCCACTGTCAATACGGTGTCAATCAGGGATCTATTGTTGATTTCTCTAAATATAATAATGATAATTAAGAATACTAGCGACACCCCAATATGCACCCTGAATTTTTGTTTTTGTTTTTGCGCTTCGTCTTTGTCTTGAAAATTTAAAAAATCGATACAAAATGAAGTGGTCAAAGCTGTCATGGCCGAGTCGGCACTGGCGTATGAGCTGGCAATAATCCCTAGAAGAAAGAAAATGCCAGCGAAGGTGCCAAATTCATGTAAGGCCAAACTAGGGAATAAATCATCAGAAGAAGCAGGTAAAGGAATGCCTTTGGCGGTGCTATATAAATACAATAAAGCGCCTAAAGTCAGGAACAATAGGTTGACAAATACCAGGATGATGGTAAACCAAAACATGTTTTTTTGTGCTTCCCCTATGTTTTTGCAGGTGAGGTTTTTTTGCATCAAATCTTGGTCTAAACCTGTCATGGCAATGGCTAAAAATGCTCCCCCTAAAAATTGTTTTGGGAAAAATAACTTGGAATTGAAATCGTCAAAATGGAAGGTTTTAGAGTATTCACTATCCATAATCGTACTAATTAAACTTGAGAAACTCAGGTCTAAACGACCGCAAATTAATACTACACAAATTGCAACAGAACTAATTAAGAATACCGTTTGAAAGCTATCTGTCCAGATAATTGTTTTAATACCTCCTTTAAAGGTATACACCCAAATCAATAAAATAGTGATGGCTACAGTAACACCAAAAGGAACATGCCATGCATCAAATAAAAAGATTTGTAAAACATTGGCGGCTAAATATAACCGTAAGGAAGAGCCTAAAGTACGGGAAACCAAAAAGAAAAAGGCACCCGTTTTATACGACCAATAGCCAAATCTTTTTTCAAGGTAGGTATATATGGAGATTAAATTGAGCTTGTAATACATGGGCATTAGCAATAGCGCGATGACCGCATAACCGACAATATACCCCAATACAATTTGATAATAGGCCATTCCAAATTTACCTACATTGCCTGGTACAGAAATGAAAGTGACCCCCGAAAGCGAGGTGCCAATCATTCCAAATGCAACGAGGTACCACGGTGATGCTCTGTTGCCAACAAAAAAAGCATCTGAATCAGCATTTTTGGACGTAAGGATGGAAATTCCAATCAATGCTCCAAAATAAATGACAATAATACTGATGATTAAGAAGGAGGACATAGGTAATAAATGGTTTTGAATAATGAAATTGGCTATTGATGCAATTTATAAATAGTTTGTTATTTATAAAGTGCTTTGGAGAGATTTTTAAACTTTTGAATAATTGTTTGTTGCTTTCGTATTATAGAATTGGAATGTAAATGTCTATGACTGAGTTTGGTTGATTCCAATGAAATCTCTGGTCATATTTTTCAAAAACAATAAAATCAACCGCTGAATTCTCAACGAGCTTTAAACCCGATTGAGGCAATTCATTTTTATAAATATTGGTAAAAGTATTTTTGATTGCCTCTAATTTACCTTGGTGGCTAAATACAGCATAATTTCCTGCGGGAATATTTTTAACGATGAAATAATCAGGTAAACTTTTGCCTACAAACGGAATTGCTGCCAGGTAAAAATAGCGTTCATTGACCTTATAAGTGAAGCCATATTTTACCCAATTGCCAGCAGCTTGGTTCAATCCATTTATTTTGATTTCATGGTTAAATACTTTCCAATGTCCTTGAATGATTTCAAAGTTTTTACTTTGAGAAGTTGTAAGTTCAATGGCAAGGCCTGCTGTACGGATAGTTTCTTCTAGGTTAATTTGAATGAAAGGCATGCAAATGCATTATATTTTGATAGACCTGAAATCGTTTCAAACGTTCCAATTATAACGTAAGGTGAAATCGAAATACGATTAACCTAAAATATTTTCTAACAATACCTTCATTTCCGTGGCAATTTTCTTCGCTTCAATACCTGCTTTTTCAGCGAAGTCTTCGCCAGCAGAAGCGTATATAATTCCTCTTGAAGAGTTTATCAACAAGCCACATTGTTTGTTCATGCCATTGATGGAAACTTCCTTTAAGTCACCCCCTTGAGCACCAACTCCTGGAACCAATAAGAAATGGTTTGGTGCCAGGGTTCTAATATGTTTAAATTCTTGTGCTTTGGTAGCACCCACTACATACATCATTTGATCGGTTGTCGCCCAGGTTTGACTGGTTTCAATGACGCTTTCGTACACCGATTTCCCTGAAGTGGTTTCTAATATTTGAAAATCTTTACTTCCGGCATTAG
>JBIKPL010000164.1:0-6499 GCA_044357485.1 Cytophagales bacterium | reverse complement strand
ATACTGAGGCCTAATCCAGTGCCCCCAAATTTTCGAGTGGTAGACGCATCTTCTTGTTCAAAGGCTTTAAATATTTTATCAATATTTTTAGGATCAATGCCCACCCCAGTATCTCTCACCGAAAACCTGAACGACCCATGTTCAGCCGTTTTGGATAACAATTCTATTTTAAGTTCAATCTCTCCTTTTTCAGTAAATTTGATGGCATTGCCTAAAAGGTTTACCAATATTTGGCGCAAACGCACCACATCGGTCCACACATAACGTGGTAAATTGGAGGGCACATTCAGTAATAGTTCTAAATTTTTGTCTTGAATTTGAAAAGCAACGACGTCCACAATTTGAGCGGATAGTTGTATGAGATCGGTTTTGTCTATGTCTAATTCTAATTTTCCGGCTTCAATTTTAGAGAAATCTAATACATCATTGATGATGTCTAACAAAGAATTGGCCGATTGGTAAACAATGGTCATGTATTGGTTTTGAGATTCGCTCAATTGTGTTTTCAACAACAAATCAGTAAAACCAATTACCCCGTTGAGTGGTGTTCGTATTTCATGACTCATATTGGCCAAGAAATCGGATTTGGCAACACTGGCTGCCTCGGCTTGTTGTTTGGCGTAGGACAACTCTAATTCGGTATTTTTCTGTTTAGTGATGTCTTGAAATGTACCATAAGCCCTGATACAAACCCCATTATGAAAAACACCTTTACCAATTTTTCGCACCCAAACTCGATTGCCTTCACCTGTAATAATTTCAAATTCTTGGTCAAACGATTCCCCCAAATTAATTAAGTTATTAAAACAATGGGTGATATGCACACGGTGTTCTCCTTCTACATAAAACCCAATCAAACTATTCAAATCGGGTTTAAAACTTGCGTCTACGTCATGCAGTTTTTGGGCAATATCGGACCAAATAATTACCCCTGATTTTACGTCTAATTCCCACCCCCCCACAGCGGCCACTTCGCTGGTTTGTTGCAACATTTGTTTTACTTTATCGAGCTCTTGTTGGGCTATTTTTTGAGCCGTAATATCATGGGTAATACCCAAATAGCCATAAATATCTCCATGTTCATCTCTCAAACATGAAATAGCCATATTTACAATAATACGGGTACCGTCTTTTTTGATGTAAGTCCACTCGTTGACATCAATTATGCCTGTACGAGCTTTGACATGAAAAACATCGATGCCTGGTTCTACCAACACCCCCAGTTCTTCGGTAAGCTCATCTGCTTTAGCCACCACTTCATTAAAATCATGGATAATTGCCGGACTACATTTGTTTACCATTTCATCGGCCGTATAGCCAAGCATATTTTCTGCTCCTTTATTATAGGCCACAATGATACCGTCTAAATTGGTAGAAATAATGCCATAGTTGGTGCCATTTAAAATTGCCGATTGAAAAGTCAACGTTTGCTCTAATACTTTTTGAGATGCTTTTTCTTGGGTAATGTCATGGGCCACGCCCATATAGGCAAAAATTTCTCCCAATTCATTAAACAACGCTGTGACAGACAACTTCACCGTGATACGGGTACCATCTTTTTTCACATAGGTCCACTCATTTACATCGGCAATACCCGACCTCGATTTCAACACAAAAACATCAAAACCAGGCGCAACCTCATAGCCCAACTCAGCAGTAAGTTCGGCCGCTTTAGCCACCACTTCATTTACTTCATGGAATATCGCAGGGCTCGTTACATTCACTACCTCCTCAGCCGAATAGCCTAATAAATCTTCTGCCCCTTTGTTAAAACTGGTAATTATGCCCTCTGTAGTCGTAACAATAATAGCATACGCGGCACCTTCAAAAATAGCCTTTTGAAAAGTGGCATTTTGGGAAGCCGCCTCAAAATTAGCTTTATAAGCGGTAATATCAGACCTAATGGCAATATATTGTATTGGTTTGTGGTGCTTATCCATCAAGGGCACAATGGTGGTTCGTACCCAATAATGATTACCATTTTTATCTTTATTTTTAATATCGCCTTTCCAGATATGTCCATTGGCAATGGTTTTCCACATGTCAATAAAAAAATCATCTGCATGATGGCCCGAATTAATCAAACGATGATTTTGGCCTATAAGCTCTTCCCTACTGTATTTTGAAATGGCACAAAACTGGTCATTGACATAAGTAATAACGCCTCTCGTATCCGTAATGGCAACAATAGCAGAAGCATCAATGGCGACTTTATATTGAGAAAGGTCAAAATTAATCGCATTTAAATCTAAAAGCGTTTGATTTGAAATGTTAGTAAGCAAATCAGATTTATTTTGTTCTTGCTTGAGCATGTAAAAAAAAACGGGCCCTAAAATAAAAACCAAAGTTAATGAATCAATTATACTTGCTGTAATATGACCTAAATCAGGAAATATCATCAATATAAAATGAATAGAAGCCTCTGTACCAAATATTATGGATAAAATAATAGTGATGAATTTTATATTTTTATTCATGAGGAGCAATGGTAATGTGCGATTTATACCTAGCAATTACGCAATTTACAAGTTTAAGGTTATATGAATGTAGCAATAATAATGTAAAAAATATAAATAAACAGCAAAAAGCCTATTCAAGGGCAGGGCAAACACATTTAAATGTTTAGTCTAAAAATTCAATGTAAAAAGCCTCCTCCCAAACCCTGCGCTACGCTCGTAACTTTCGCACTTTCGTGCTCAGTTATAAAGGAGAAGGGCTTTAGATCCCGATGAAATCATCATTAGTTTTTGAAAACGAGTAAGTTTTCTATGAATTAATCACAAATTTATGATTAATGGACAGCTCCCTCTACTTTTGGAGAGGGTTGGGGTGAGGCTTTTTGTTGAATTTATTTTAATGCGTTTGCCCTGTATTCAAGGGGTGTATACTTTAAAGCTGTTTTCATTCCATAAGCATATTTCAACCAACACTTACTTATTAAAAATACGAATAAGCAAATTGCCAATAAAAGAAATGAGCATCACTACACCAGAGATGACCAAAGAAAAAGTAATGAGGAAAGGGTAGAAAAAAGCGAATAAAATATTCCACAATACCCTTACCACCACATTGGTTTCTAATACATTATTGTCCTGTTGTTTTTTCTCAGGAAGTTCGGATGGTGTCATATCTTTGAAATTTAAAAAGAGGATAAATTTTTCAAGGCCAATGCTACATCATGTAGCAGATGAACGTTTTGTTCGATACCATTGCCGATGACCACAATATCGGCGCCTGCTTGCCAAGCCTCCAATGCTTTTTGCACAGAATTGATTCCACCGCCCACAATAATCGGAGCCTCCACCGCTTCCGAAACCGCCCGAATCATTGGTGCAGCCACACAATTTAAGGCCCCACTTCCGGCATCTAAATAAATCAATTTCAACCCAAGCATTTCTCCAGCCATCGCCGTACAAGCGGCAATCACAGGCTTATTGTTGGGTATTGGGGTTGTATTGCTGATATAAGAAACGGTAGTTTGCGTACCACTGTCAATTAAGATATAACCCGTTGGCAATATTTCTAAGCCGGCTCTTTTCAACACAGGCGCTGCAATCACGTGTTGACCAATTAAATTATCCGCATTTCGGCCAGAAATTAAAGATAAAAACAAAATCCCATCTGCGGCACTGTCAATGTGTAAGCCATTCCCAGGGAAAATAATCACAGGAATAGCGCAATTATTTTTGATAGCGCGAATAATGACGCCCAAGTTAGCACCAGCAATTAAACTTCCGCCCACAAAGAAAAAATCAATACCCGCTTGCGCTGCTGTTTTGGCTAACGCAATGGCCTCAATCTCCTCAATATCATCAGGATCAACCAATACCGCAAAGGCTTTTTTGGATTGACGTTTAAATTCAATAATTTGTTGGTATACTTTAGTCATTTTTATGTTTTCCCAAACCATCAATATACTCTTGCAATTTTTGTTTTGCAATAGAAATTAAAAATAAGACTATTTGTTCTTTGATTTTTCTAACCAAAGGCGACTCTTCCACACGTTGAACCACCAAGGTATTTTCAGGTTGATAATTGTTTTTAGGTTGTACAAAGTGCTTTATACGCTTGTTACCAAAAAACATTTTATACAAAAGATACGTCGCTAAAACACCTGTACCAACCGCAAGGGCTGTTTTCCCGATTTTAGATACATTGCTTTTTAATTCCACCACTTCCCCTTTGGCCGCTAATATAAATTTTTCAGAGCGATTTTCTAATACCGATCTTTTTTCTGCATAACTATTGTCTGTTTCCATCCTTTTTATTTTTAAACAAATAATCGGTTGATTTTTCTATTTCTTTGTCAATAATGCCTTTCAACATTTTCTTATTCAGTATCCATAACAATATAGCAAACAAAATACTTACCATCAAAAAGCCCAAGGCATTATTTCCCAAAACACTTCCAAGCGCAAAACCGAGAGCCATTCCGGCAAAAAGTATCACCAAAAACATGACTAAAACCATAACGACCACATGAATAATCCCCGACAAAGAAGCTGAAATTCGTTCTTGAATATCAAGTTTTAAGAGCTCTATTTTAGTTTCAAAAAAACCAGTAATGTTACTTACAAAATTATCTAAGTGAATCATCCTTACATTTTTTAATATCCCGATGTA
Source organism: Cytophagales bacterium (assembly GCA_044357485.1). Taxonomy (GTDB): domain Bacteria; phylum Bacteroidota; class Bacteroidia; order Cytophagales; family UBA9547; genus CALPQG02. The sequence goes on along the minus strand of JBIKPL010000164.1, from coordinate 1,876 downwards.
TGAACTCAAAAGTACAAAATTGTATTTTCATTTAAAGTAATAAAACAAAAAAATAAAGCTTATTTGCATTCTATAAAAATTCTGCGTTACTTTTGTATCTAAATTTATATTTTTATAACCTCGCAACCAAGTTTAAAAATGCTAAAACCAATACTCACGAGTTTAATATTCCTTCTTTCCATCCCTTTATTAGCACAAGAACAACTTGTTACCGCTCCCAAATACCAAAGACATGATGTGTATTTTGCCCCTGAAGTACACGAAAATGCTAATTTGATATTAGAAGTACCTTTTTTAGATTTACCCTATCTACAATCGAGCGCTAAAACAATAGGCAATACGACACAGCCTGCTGCCGCAAATTATTTCGGTGCTTATGCAAATCCAGGAATGAATATCGCTTTAGGCTTAACCTACAGCACCTATGCCAGCGTACATTATGGCTTAAAAAGAGCAGTAACCATTGACAATAAATTTTGGCACAATGTATTATTAGGCCTAGGTGTTGGCGCAGCAGATCTTGGATTGCACTACACGCCATTGGGAAGTAAATGGCTTCATAACGAATACGTCAAAAGTATCATGAGCGTAAATGGCATTAATGGACAAAATGAAATGAATTATTTCACCAACAATGCCAATCAGGTAACACACGTGTCGGACCAAGCGCTCACACAATTCAAAGCCAATAATAATGCTGCGTTTGTACGCATGCAAGCTGCAGGAATGGAAGGAGAATACTTATTGATTGATAAACTTCAACGCAACAATTTCTTTTACAAATCTAACCTTCCTAACCTTATTTTATATTGGTTTACCACCATCAAAAACGTTAACCTTATCAACAACCAAAGTGATGCAACGGAAGCCAATAAAAGTATTGCAAACCTCGTTTCTGCAGCAGGAAACAACCCTAGTCAAAAAGATTATGTTGGCTTAGCTTTTACCAGTTGGGTATACGATTTATTTAACCCTACTGCCCAGTACAAAGAAAGAGGAAAGTATTCTGAAATTTCGGGAGTAGACAGGTATATTAGCCCCGACAAACTCAATAAAGCCGAACAAGTAGATTACATGAGAAAACAATCGATGTTGCATTATATCAATTGTATTTCGCCTTTAATGTTTGGGATCAAAGGCATTTCAGTTAAAAAAGACGACATGGGCAATCAATGGCGATTAAACTTTACGGGGCGCCATATATTCACCTCCTTCGGTAACGATGTGAGTGCAAAAGTATACTACCAAACGCCTGCTTATAATTGGGTGTTTACCTTACACAATTACAATAATTTCAACCACACTTTTCAAGGTTTAGAAACCGAACTGGTAGATGTTATTGTGAAAACAGAAAAAAAAGAATTAGAGTTTAGCATCAAAGCCATGGTTTGGGGACAACCCAAAAATAACGATTTCAAAACAAGTGATGCACAAGCAGGTGGTTTGGTAGGCATAAAAATGCAATATCCATTCTCTAAAATCATTAGACCATATATTGACATTGAAGCAAAATCGGCGGGTTGGGTAGCCGGAAACCCATATTTAGGCAATAACATGAGCATTCGCTTGGGCTTAAATGCCGTTTTTGGAGGACAATAAATGTTTCAATTTAAACAGTTCAGCATCTCACAATCGCAATGTGCCATGAAAGTGTGCACCGACTCTTGCATTATGGGTGCCTACCTTTCTGTTGGGGAAGCACAACATGTGTTAGACATTGGTACAGGAACAGGTTTACTCACCTTAATGCTCGCACAACGTTTTCAAACACAATTTACAGCCATAGAAATAGATGATTTAGCCTACCAACAAGCACAATACAATTTTCAGCAAAGTCCATGGAAAACTAATATTACCATTAAACACGAAGACATCA
>JBIKPL010000163.1:0-6508 GCA_044357485.1 Cytophagales bacterium | reverse complement strand
ACAAGTGATATAACCAAAGTCATCAACCCTAGGGGTTCTGAGAGAATTGCTATAGTTTTCGTGGTTTTTGATTTTGATGGTTTCGTCTGAAAACACCTTCAGCTCAAAGTGCTTTATTTCCTTGAAATGAGTACCATTTAAAGGTTGTGAGGTATAATTATATACTGTAATTACACCTATCTCATCGTGTTCTCTAAGCAGTATTTCCTGCATCAAAAAAAACTTCGCATGCCGAAAGATAAAAGATGTTTCATTTGTAGTATTGACAAAAGCACTCACATTCAAATTGCTTGTAGTCATCAAATTATGGAATAATGATTCAAGTATTTTTTTCATATTATTGACCTCATCAAAACAACCTGTTTTCTAAAATCCGTCTTATACCTGTGGTACAAAGCATCCTCTTTTCCCCTAATTTGACCAACAAAATTAATATACCCTTCTAGTTTATTCATAAACTTAGTTTGAGCAGCTTCTGAAATAGATTTCTTGGCTTTGAAATGATGCATACTGGCTCTTAACAATCCATTAGTAGTTAAATCATGCAACATTGCTCTAATTTTCTTCAATAGCTTTCGATCAACATTAGGCTTTTCATTCACAGTAAGACCTGTAACCGTCTGTTTACTACTCGATGTAGACAACCTTACTTTTTTATTGTTTACTTTAAAGTCATTACCCTCAATCAGTTTTGTCAATTCCTGTAAATGAACTTCGCTAATTAAACAGTCTGATGAAAAAGTTAAATCATCGGCATAGCGTGTGTATATTAATTGGTTGTCCTGAGCATAGGCAATTAAAGCTTTATCAAGCTGTAAACATATAAAATTAGACAGCACAGGAGAACTTGGCGCCCCAATTGGCAATTGTCCCTTATAGGTCAATAATAAAGTGATTGCAGTAGCTAAATGTTCTTCGTATTTAAAAACTGGCGACATCAATAATTCCAATATTCTTTTGGCTGAAATAGAAGGGAAAAAATCTTTTAAATCTACATTCAAAACATATTTTTTACCCGCATGAGGACTAGCATTGGCTAAAATATTACATGAACGAACATCCTTTAAAGGGTTAATAACAAAGCCATTAACTACTGATGGTTTTATTAAAAAATAGTAAGCTTGTAACAATTCATTTAACAAGGTTTGAACAAATTTCAATTCAGTATCAGGTGCAAAAATATCTCTATATCCCCCCTTTTTCTTTGGGATCTTATATGTTAAATAATTCGGATGATTAATAAGATGCTGAATCGTGGAAACAGGTAGTTTCACATATTTAATCACCTCAGCAAAAGAATAGAAGGCTAACAGTATTTTAACCTTTCCACTAATCTCATCTGGTACGCTTTTCTTGGTATTCAATGACATCATAGCTAATTAAAAGTGGAGAGAGTTATAAGTATTTTAAATTTGAATTAATAAAATAAAGCCGTTGCAAATTATCTTAAATTACTTTACGATTTAGAGTAGTGTAGCGGAGCGAAACTAGTCTAAATCAAAGTATATATCTCCATTCGGAGACGGGTTGCAGGAACACAACCTCAAGTCGATTAATATTGACTCATAACTTAATGCAACGGCCTATTTTATTTAAAATCAGTTAGTCTATCTTCAGGCAATGTAATTTCATAAGCGTCATCAAAATCACAAAATGAGGTAAAATGCTCATTCACAATTAAATTAGTGCTACTGATAACGCCAGTTTTATTTTTAGCTACAATAATTTCCATTTGCCCTTTAATGCTATTGCCATTCTCATCTTCCGTGATATGGTAGTATTCAGGACGATACAAAAACAATACTTTGTCAGCATCTTGTTCAATGGCACCACTCTCTCTCAAATCGGAAAGCATCGGGCGTTTATCGCCTCCTCTTGTTTCTACACTTCTGCTCAATTGACTTGTTGCAATCACGCATACCTTGTGCGTTTTGGCCATTTTCTTAATCTCTCGCGTAATTAATGCTATTTGCTGTTCTCTATTGTTTTTAAACCTAAATGTAGACAACAATTGCAAATAATCAATTACAATAACCTTGACGCCTTTATTAACGGCCAAATCAACGCACAAAGTGATAAATCCTGTTAATGATTGCTGAACATCATCGCTAATACATATAACCGTCTCCGTAAGTGATTTTTCGCATGCTATTAGCTTCGTTTTTTCCTCTTTATTTAATGTTTGATGAGTAAGATTCTGTATTGAAATCCCTGATTCACAAGAAAGGAACCTATCGGTAAGTGCTTTTTTAGATAAATCAAAAGTGAAATAATGCACCGAAAATCCTGCCTTTGAAAATCGAAGGCTAAGATCTACCATCAATTGGGTTTTCCCCATGCTTGGTCGAGCTGCTATCACAATAAAATCACCTAAACAGAATCCACCAGTTAAATTATCTAATCCTAAAAATCCGGTATATATAAAGGATGAATGAATCTTTTCAGCGTCTAAATTTTCTATATAACTAGTAGTTAAACTGCTTAAACTTTCTGAGGTATCTTCTTGCTTAACCTCCTCATAATCATCAATCAATAAATTCATGATGGCAGCTACGCTTAATTGTTTATTTAAAAAATCTTTAATTTGAGTAATCGCTTTAGTTTTCATGGTATTGCTGTTATTTAATGATGCAAACTTAAACACCATGAATGCATTCTAGCTGCATTGGTGAATTATTTTTGATAATATTTTTCGATTTAAATTACAATTTCATTTAGTATATCAAAGATATTGATCAAAGCGCCTTTAATCACACAAAAAATAAAGAATAGCTCAGACAAGTGATGTCTCCATTAAACCTAAGCCACTTTTCCATCTTTTAAATTCATGTTAGCATTATTAAATTTGAACATCTTCGATTTTTTTGATTTCTATAATGGTTTCTATATGATTGGCATTTACTAAATCTTGCAAAGTAACATACGGAGAGTGACACATACCAGTCAACAAATGCATTGAATAGCAAAATCTTATATTATTATATTCTGTCATACAGAACTCTTTGTAGTCTTCATTGTCATTTAAAAAACTATCATTGATATCAGTATCAATATCACAATATGTTATAAACTCCCATTTATTACCAAGTCTGTAATAATATTCTTCTTCAATCGCTAAATAAACACCTATTTGTAATTCAAAACTATAATCTTGTGCATCTGGTTGATGCATAAAAAGCGTTTGCATTTTTTTAAATTCATCAATTAAATATTGCTCTTTTCCCCTTAGTGTATCGTTTAATTGTGAAAGTTTTTGAACATTATTTTTGGTAAACTTAAATGATTCAACAACTTTATCATGTCTAGCATTAAGGTGTTTTAATGTCCCTTTGGCTTTCATTTCCGCTATGGTGTCTTTAAATGGCACACCTTTGCTTTGTTGGGTCAAAAAATAATAAAAGGCTGCTGTTTCTATTTTTGTTGGCCTTTTCATTTGTAATGATTCAATGCTTCTTGATAAACACTTTTGATTTTATTGATTAACAACTGAGGTTCAATCACTTTAACCGATTCTCCATGAGACAATACTTCCATCAAAAAATCATGTGTAATACACAGTTTTAAAGAAATTCGAACTTCATTTTCGTTATCAATAATTGTTTTTTGAGAATGGTGCAATGGCAATGATTTTATGTATTTACCTTGGTTTGGTTCAAAAGACAATACAATGTTTTGAGGCAATTGGCCATTGGGGCTGATAATTCCAAAACTATGCTGAAACGCCAATGTGGCATCGTAATTATTATCTTTTACAAATACCTTGTTAGTAATTTCAAAATTCGAAATTCTATCAATAGCGAAGCTTTTAATGGCTTGATCGTTACAATCTTTGGCTAAAATATACCAACGGTTTTTAAATTCTTTTAAAATATATGGCTGCACTAATCTTTGGCTTTCAGTATTTTCCCAATATTTTTGATAAGCAAACTTGATTGTTAAATTATTTTTGATAGCATGAATAAAGCCATTCATATTTTCTGTACCAAGTGGCTTGCGGTCTTCAAAGAGCAAACAACTCGTCATTTTATCAGTGACCCTTACTGTATTAATAGTATCGAACGCTTCCAAAAGTCTATTATTAAAACCTGGTTGACCGGCATCGCTGATAAAATATTTCTTAATTTTAGTATCATACTGAATATCAACCCCAAATACTAACCTAATATCATCTAAATCCCTACTGAAAGTACGTTTAGAAACAATGGTTTTATAATCGTCTAATTCAGTACTTCTCGATAAAGAATTGATGATTTCGTTATATGAAAGTGGTTTGGTTCTTAATCCTTCAATAATAAAATTGTATCGCTTAATTGAATCTATTTTTGACATTTTAAAGGTTTTTAATATTTATTCAACAAATATAAACTATACCTCAGCCAAAATATGTCGCAGGTGAAATAAAAAAAAGACTTTTTCCCAATGACATGTTTTGGCGTAACGCCACAATACCTTTGATTTATTATTAACCATTAAACCATATCATAATGCTAAGTGTTATTTCAAAAATTTGGGGCGTCATTACGCTTATTTTCGCCATTATTTGTTTGTTTCCTTTCTTAGGATGGGCAAATTGGGGTGTAATCTTATTTGCAATTATCGGTACAATATTAGGTGCATTATCTTCCAACAAAGGAGGAATGTACATGAGTATAGTGGCTTTGGTTATTGCCTTTTTCAGGTTGATTATTGGAGGAGGCTTGTTTTAAAAAATGTTTCCCATCATATTAATTCATTAATTTGATGGGAAATTTTCAAATCTCTATCACCAATGGTTTATTTACAAGTCTAAAGCATCAATAAATAATCTACTTGATGTACCAAAGAGGCATTCATAAAATGTGTTCTTTCGTTTTCAAAACTGTCATTACATTCATGAATATGACCAAAAACATGCCATTTCGGTTTGAGTTATTGTACTTTATCCATATATCTCCAGATGTCAATTTACATTATAGCTATAAGCCAAGCGTGTCAGCAATTATGGTTAGTTTCATCTTCTGTGAATTACTCCCCTTTCAAAAACTTCAAATAATTATGCAATAAGCATTCAATTTAAACTTTAGTAACCCAAACTTAGCTGTTCAGCTTCTTCAGTTCTTTATCAAAATCGGAGATTATTTTTTGCGTTTTATTGAATGTATCGTATTCTGTTATGGCTTTTTTATCGGCTTGCAATTTTGAGATTTTGCCTTTACCTTCTAAAATATCATACTTATTAAAAGTCAAAAACTCGTTTACACTTATAGCCAACTTTTGCATTGTAAAGGTCATTTCTCGTTCAATTAAGCCTTCTATATAGTCAAAATAACCTGTAACTGTTCGCTCCAATTGTTTTATTTCGTTTTCTTGCAAATAGTTTTTACCAATTATTACATCCGATTTCAATATTCTACCATCAGGTGCATTATTCCAAGTACTTAAGCCCATATTTTCTTTTTTGCTATCGGCAGATTTAAAAATTATTTCAGCAGCGGTACTCCCTGTTATAGCATAATGAAATTTATTTTGAATCATGGCATAAAAGAGTTTGGTCGATTCCGAGTTTTTATCATAATCAATACTACACTCGGCAAAAATATCTGTAATTTGTTGGTAAATTCTTCGTTCACTTGCCCTAATGGAGCGAACTCTCAGCAATAATTCTTTAAAATAATCTTTGCCAAATACCGTTTGACCTTGTTTTAGACGATTATCGTCCATCACAAAACCCTTAATAATATATTCTTTTAAGGTATTGGTTGCCCATATCCTGAATTGTGTAGCTTTAGAAGAATTTACTCTATAACCGACAGAAATAATTGCGTCAAGATTATAAAATTCAATATTTCGAGAAACTACTCTATTTCCTTCTTGTTGAACTGTTCGGAAATTCCGAACAGTTGCTTCTTTAGCTAGTTCATTTGTTGCGTATATATTTAACAGGTGTTCGCTAACTGTTGATTTCACAACACCAAATAGCTCAGCAATTGCCTTTTGAGTAAGCCAAACTGTTTCGCCTTCCAAAAACACATCCACTTTCACACCACCATTGGGTGTAGAATAAAGTATAAAATTGTTTGTTACATTTTCCATAATTAAAAATAATATAGCAGTTCAATTTACATTTTTAGAATTAATTCACAAAATCGGGGATTTTATCCTTTCAAAAACTTCAAATAATTATTCAATAAACTTTCAATTTGAACCTTAGCCACAGGATTGGCAGAGTGAACATTAAATTTTAACGAACTTAAATCTAAACCTGATTCATACACCAACCATTTTGCACAAGCATAACCATCTGAGAGAAGATTTCCATTTTCATCTTCTCCCAAATCGTTATCAAAGCTTATCAATTCGGGCAAGCCATTGATTTGTATATAAGCCACAAACGCTTCATAACTTCGAACAATTACAAAATCATTCAAATGATTTGGGTAAACCATTGCGATGCTTCGAAGGTCATCGAGGAAGAGGTTGTAGGGCATTTAATTATAATAACTTGTTAACCATTCATCATAAATATTTA
>JBIKPL010000162.1:0-6511 GCA_044357485.1 Cytophagales bacterium | reverse complement strand
ACCAATAACAAACACTCCTGTAGGGTTGATGAAATATTTAGTGTTGCTGTCTAGTAATTCTGAAGGAATTACTGCCGCCACGACATGGGCTAAAATATCTTTTTTAATAACCTCTAACATGGCATTGTCAGCCGTTACTTTGGCCTCTTTGCTTGTGTTTGTTGGTTTTACAAAATCATCATGTTGCGTAGATACCACAATCGTGTCTACACGTTTTGCTTTGCCCGATTCATCGTATTCAATGGTAACTTGAGACTTGGTGTCAGGACGAAGATAGGTCATGATTTTGCCTTCTTTTCTGATTTCAGACATCTTTTTTACCAAACGATGAGAGAAAGCAAGTGCCATTGGCATATATTCAGGGGTTTCTGTTGAGGCATAACCAAACATCATTCCTTGGTCGCCAGCACCTTGTTCTTTGTCAGTTCCTTCGCCTTCGTTTACACCTTGAGCGATGTCAGGAGATTGTGAATGTACTGCATTGATAATACCGCAAGAATTTGCTTCAAACATGTATTCAGCCTTTGTGTAGCCTATTTTTTCAATGGTTTTTCTAACCACATCTTGGTAATCGATGGTTGCTTTAGAGGTGATTTCACCAGCCAATACCACCAAACCTGTGGTAACCAATGTTTCGCAAGCAACACGAGAATGTGGGTCTTGAGACAACATTGCATCTAATACTGCATCTGAAATTTGATCGGCAACTTTGTCAGGATGTCCTTCTGATACTGATTCTGAGGTAAATAATAAAGCCATTTTGGATTAAATATAAGTTGGATTGATAATTTATAAACGCTTTGAAATACAAAAATATAAGAGAATTATTAAAAATAAAATTTATTCTTAATAATTTATTGAAATCGAAATAAAGAGTTGTTAATATTGGTTTTATTGGAATTATATTTTGAGTAATGTTTGTTTTTCAAAATTTTGCCATGATTATTTTTGGTCAATAAAAGCGGTTACTTCTGCTAAAAAAGCGGCAGGTTGTGTTGCTTGCACCCAGTGGTTTGCATTGTCGATGGTGACGATTTTACTATTGGTGAAAATTGATGTAATCATAGCTTTATCAGCAGCTGTGATATAGTCAGATAAAGCTCCTGCAATAAATAAACTTGGTTTGTCAAAACGGACATGCTCCAATAATGCTTCACCAATTTGGTCAATTTGTTGGTCGATGACAGCTAAATTGATTCGCCAAGCAAATTGGTTTTCCTCATTACGGTATAAGTTTTTAAGCAAAAATTGACGTACATCAGCAGAGTCAATGGCAGTAGCTAAAATTTGATCAGCTTCAGTTCTGTTTTGTAAATTTGCTAAAGTTATGGCATGGAGACCTTTCAATACATCTTGGTGATGTGGTGGGTAATAGCGTGGTGCAATGTCAACGACAATGAGTTTAGCAATTAAATCAGGATGTTCTGTTGCAAATTTCATGGCCACTTTCCCGCCCATCGAATGACCAATGATTACCGGTTTTTCAATTTGATGTTGGGTTATAAATGTCCATAAATCATTGGCCATTACTTCATAATTCATGGTGTTATCCCAAGGACTTCTCCCATGATTTCTTTGGTCAACCAGGTAAATTTTGTATTGTTCTGCAAGTGGTTTACTTACGGTTAGCCAATTGTCAGAAGAGCCCATTAAACCGTGTAATATAATCACTGGTTGCCCTTCTCCTAAAGTTCTATAAAATAATTCCATACGTCTGTACTTATTTAACTCATCAATCGTAATGTATTGTTCTTTATCAAAATCAGGATTATCCGCAAGTATACGTTTGAATACCACTTCTCTAAGGTCTTTTGCCTGAATAGACTCTCCAACTTTAATTTCTTTATTACTAATATGACCAATAATTAGGTCTTGCTTTATTTGCTGATGCCATGTCTGAATTTTATGCAAATTTTATGTACCAATATGAGTTAAATATATGGATATGTCAATATTGTTTTTGTTTTTTATGTATTTATGCCTTCAATGAAACCTGTTTAAATAGTGCAATATAAATATGAAATAATCATATTCTATATTGATTTCAATCATTTTAATAGTATTATTTATATATTAACTTTGACTTAACAAATAATTGTTAAATCAAATTTTTTATGAAAACGATAATAGTGCCCACCAACTTTTCTGAAATATCATTGAATGCAACTAGGTTTGCCTGTGAATATTCAAGGGAAATAGATGCTAAAATCATCCTTTTCCATGCCTACCGTCGACCATTTTTATTTTCATCTTTACCCATGTTATTTCATCATGAATTAGAACGAGTAAGATTAGAGCAGGTCAATAAAAAAACTTGTCAATTATTTAGAAACGAATTTCGAAGTGTAAAAGTAGAACCTATCGTTTATGCAGGAAAAATTACTGACGGCATTGAAAAAATAATGGATAAAAAAAATGTTGATTATATTATGATGGGGGTTAGTAATTCCAATGAATTTTCTAAATTTTTATTTGGAAGTACTGTTTATGATATTGTTCAAAAAGTAAATTTGCCTGTTTTTGTTATTCCTAAAACAGCCAAATTTAAACAAATGAAAAAATGTGTTTTTGCACATAATTATTTAGAAAAACCGTCTGAATATGTAATTGAAGCTATTACTAAGTTTTGTTCTAAATTTAATGCTGAGCTTACCATTTATGGAAATTCGTTCAATAAACTAGCGGATTGTACCACTCAAAATTCCATGTTAGATTTAGATTTTGCCAAAGCGGGTTTGCATCAAGTCAATCATGTGATGTCATTTTCCGATCATCAACATCAAATTAAAGATATTAATACTTTCGTAGATTTTATAAAATCAGATTGTTTGATGATGATGCTAAATTCGTCCAAGTCTTTTTCCAAAATTTTTCAAAAAGATTTTTATGCTTTGATGAATAAATATACCCATTTACCCTTGATGGTCATGCAAAATCAAGCCTCCTCTTTTTAGGCTGATTTCCCTCAATTGATGGTTGCTAGCATTTTGATTTTAATCTTAATTGTTTTAAAATGAAAACGATACTTATACCTACCGATTTTTCAGCTGTGGCTACAAATTCAACCATTTACGCCCTTGATTTTTCCCGTCAAATGGGTGCAAATGTTATATTGTTCCATGCGTATCATCATCCTTTTTTATTGTCTTCATTACCCTTGGTGGTGTTTGGCGAAGTACTTGAAAAGGTGGATTTAGAAACTTTTAACAATGATTTACATCATCTTATTCAAGAGCGATATGCCGAAATTTTTATTGAATGTTATCATTTTAATGGAAGTGTGGTCGATGGCATTAAAAATATGATTGAAAAACATGACCTTGATTGTATCATTATGGGGATTACTGGAGTGAATAAAATTAAGGAAGTACTTATGGGGAGCAATGTAATTGCCGTGATTCAAGCAATACACAAACCTGTATTTGTAATACCTCAACAGGCAACATTTAAAAAAATAGAAAAATGTGTGTTGGCTTATCATTTTATCGAAGAAACACCCTTTGGCGTGATGGATGAATTGAAATCTTTTTTCGAAGTATTTAAACCAGCATTGATGATATATGGTAAGTCTAGTGTAGGTTTAGACGAATTTAATCAAATAAAATCAAGTATGGATAGGGTGTTTTGTGAAGCAGGAATGTGTGAAATTGAACATGTGCTTACTTTTTCTGAGGAGGATGATTTAATTGAAGAAATCAATACGTTTGTAGCGTTTGTTCGTGCCGATTGTTTGGTAATGACGAGTAAGCCAGCCGATTCATTTGTTACTGTTTTTCAACGTGACAATACCACCATAATGCCATTTCATACGCATCTGCCTTTGTTGATACTTCATGAGGCGTAATTCAGTAAAAGAGATTGTTTTAATAAACTCAAATTGTCATTGTGAAGTAGTTATGTTAGGTTTAAGATAATACTTTACAATGACGGTTTTGATGCACTAAAATGTGGGTTTATAAATCTAAGTCACTAATTACTTTTTTAAAATTTACTTTGGCATTTTCATCTTTTACGAAGTAGTTATTTACGCCTAAGTCCTTTAATTTCAATGCGGTATCGGTATCTGTTTGGCTGCTAATTATGGTTATGCTTGCTACTGGATTAGTGGCTTTGATGTATTTAATGATTTCTTCCCCATTGCTATCTGGCAAATGGTAATCAAGAAATACATGGTCAGGATGGTTGGTTTTTAAATATACATAAAATTCGGCGGCAGTTGAAAATACGTTTACATTGTGTTCGTGCTCTAGTTGATTTAAGGACCACGTTAAAAAGAAGGAAAACATTTTATTATCTTCCACGATGGCGATGTTTTTGTTTTTGGTAGCATTTTCATTGCTTCTAAATATTTTGAGCCTATCCCAAAAAGATATTTTTTTTGCTTTACTGACTACAATTTTATCAATGATAATTTTAAATGCTTCTTTTTCTGTGGTGTTTTTGTCAAATATGTGGTCCACGCCATTCTGAATTGCAGCGGCGATGTCATCGATACTAAAATTGGCTGAAATAAGTATAATGGATGATTGAGGAGATATTTTTTTTAAGTAAGCGATATAATCAACACCTTTTTGTGAAGGCAAATAATTATCTAGTAAAATTATAGAAGGATTGGATTCATCAATAATACTTGTGGCTTCTTCCAAAGAATCGACAATTTGAATAGCGTTGATGTCTAAAAAGTGTAACCAGCTTTTTAGCTTTAGGGCATACATTTTATTGTCCTCTACAATTAATACCGATATTTTTGGGTAATTATTCATGTTGATTATCTATCTTAAAAGATTAATTGGTTAGTGTTTTATCAATTTCAGGGGTAATGATATTGAGGTGTTTTTGTGCTTGTAGAAAGTTGATTTGTATTTGTGCAAATTGTGTTTTGCTGAAAGCAAAGTCTTCAATTTCTCTTACGATATCGTATAGCTTATCGAAACCAAGCATTTTACAGGAAGATCCAAAATGGTGGGCGGCTTGAAATATTGCTTCAAAATCTTTCTCATGCAGTGCAATAATCATTTTTTCGTCGTATTCTCTTGCCATTTCTTTGAACAAGGAGAGTATTTCATTGATGACCGATTTGTCGTCACTGATTGATTTTGCGATAAACTCAAGATCAATTATATTTTCACTGTAGGAAATACTGTCGGACATCATTTTAGTCGTATTTATAATTTTTAAGCAATACGGTAAAATGACTGAATAAGTTTTTTATAATTAATTCGATTTCCCTAGTTTAAAAAGTTCTTGATGTTCGTTAGTTTGTTTATTAGTAGTGTTTTGTGTTTTTTAAATTGTCTTGCAATGGTCTAATTTATCGATAAATGGTTGTATTTTATCGATGAAAATATTGGATGTTTTGAAAAAAGATTAGTACTCCACTATTTTTTTGTTTTTAGACGAATGATTCGTTGGTACGATTCATTTATTCTGTCTTTACCGATGTCCCCAGCCTTGACAAGCTTTTTGATTTTAGCATGCACTTCTGTTGCTGAAATTTTGTCTTGAGGATTTACTTGGTTTCCAAAGAGTAACACATCAACTCCTGCATTGATAGAAAGTTTAATGGCATTTTCTAAACCGTAATTTTTGCTTATGGCAAACATTTGCATGTCATCAGAAAATACTACACCATCGTATCTTAACATATTTCTAAGCATGTCGTTGACAATGGTTTTGGATAAGGTTGCGGGTAAACATGCGGTATCTAAATGGCAATTGATAATATGTGCCGTCATGATGGCATCACATTTATTGGCTTTAATAATGTTGTAATAGGGCGTTATTTCCATGAATTTCCATTGATTTGTGACGTCAGTAATTCCTAAATGAGAATCAGTGGTGGAAGAGCCATGTCCAGGGAAATGTTTTAATATGGTTTTAACACCATGGGTGTGATGTGCCTCTATGCTTGCCGTGGCATGTTGGGAAACGATTTCAGGATTTGCCGCATAACTTCTTCCTACTTTTGCAATAACCGGATTGTTTGGGTTGGTCGCTAAGTCAACATCAGGGGCAAAGTTAAGCGTTATCCCTAAATAGGCCAGTTGTGCTGCCAATATATTGGTATAGTAGGTTGTAGAATCGGTATGTCCCAAACCACCTAAATAGGCTGCTGAGGGCATTTTTACAAAACCATACTTTTCTTTTAAACGATGCACTTTTCCTCCTTCTTCATCAATGCTTACCATTAATGGTATTTTAGCTGAAAATTGGATATCCGCAATAAGTTTTTTGAGATTTTCTTTTGCATTGATAGGGTTGATGTTTTTTTCAAAAATAATAATCCCCCCCATTTTGCCTTTGGCTACTTCTTTGAGCAAGGTATCTCCAGCATTAATGGCCGTTCTGGCATTGATGCCTACCATTATCATTTGGCCAATTTTTAAATCAAGACTATCTTCTTCCGTCAACGGGGGATAGCTTTTGCTGCTGTTTTTAGCGCCTGAAATAGGCTCTGAATGGGCGGTGCTGTTTGTTTTTTTTAGCGAGCAAGCTAGCAAAGTAATGCCTA
>JBIKPL010000019.1:0-17750 GCA_044357485.1 Cytophagales bacterium | reverse complement strand
CATTTGTTATCTGTAGAAAATATTTAATATGAATCTTTCATCATTAAGACCAGCAATAGGATCTTTAAAATCTAGAAGAAGAATTGGTAGAGGTACTGGTTCTGGAATGGGGGGAACTTCAACTAGAGGCCATAAAGGTGCAAAATCAAGATCTGGTTACAAATCTAAATTAGGCTTTGAAGGTGGTCAAATGCCTTTACAAAGACGTCTACCTAAATTTGGTTTTACTAATCCAAATAGAGTAGAATATAAATCAGTTAATTTAGATGTTTTACAACAAATTGTTGAAAGCACTAATACTCCTTTGATTGATGTTAATTTTCTTGTTAACAATGGTTTAGCTTCAAAAAGAGAATTAATTAAAATTTTAGGTAGAGGAGAATTGAAATCAAAAGTTAATGTTACAGCACATGGTTTTTCTGCTTCTGCAATTGCAGCTATTGAAAAAGTAGGTGGTACTGTTACTACACTATAATTATTTATGAAGCGATTTATTCAAACATTTAAGAATATATTTTCAATCGAAGATCTAAGGGTAAGAATTTTCAATACCCTTGGTTTTTTGTTGATTTTTAGACTTGGTTCTTATGTAGTTTTACCTGGTATTAATCCTTTAGAGTTAAATACAACTCAGAAAGATGGTCTATTAGGTTTACTAGATACATTTTTAGGTGGCGCATTTAGTAATGCTTCCATTTTTGCCTTGGGTATTATGCCTTATATTTCAGCGTCTATTATTATTCAATTAGTAACAGTTGCTTTTCCTTATTTCCAGAAAATGCAAAAAGAAGGCGATTCTGGTAGAAAAAAATTAAATCAGTGGACTCGAGTATTGACCATTTTGATTACCATTGGGCAATCAATTGGCTATATTTCTGCTACTATTCCTAATGAAGCATTACTTATAGATCGTTCTTTAGTAACCTTAAGTTCTGTATTTTTATTAACTGCTGGTACCATGTTTTGTATGTGGTTAGGCGAAAAAATTACCGATAAAGGCATTGGTAATGGTATTTCTATGTTGATTATGATTGGTATCATTTCTAGATTTCCTTTCGCTATCAAAAATGAATTTACCCGTACCATGAGTAGTCCAATGTTTTTTGTGATTGAAATTGCAGCTTTATTCTTTGTGATAATGGCTGTTGTGATGTTAACACAAGCTGTAAGACGTATTCCTGTTCAATATGCAAAGCAAGTTGTAGGTAATAAAGTTTATGGAGGACAAAGACAATACATACCTATTAAGTTAAATACTGCAGGCGTTATGCCTATCATTTTTGCTCAATCTATTTTGTTTTTACCTTCTATGATTGGTAAGTTCTTTATGGAAGACAGTACATTTGCAACAGCAGTAGTTGCAGCTTATTCAGAACCAAATTCATGGCAATATAATCTTACGTCAGCCATATTGATTATTGTTTTTACTTTCTTTTATACTGCGATTTCTGTTAATCCAAATCAAATTGCGGAAGATATGAAAAGGAATAATGGTTTTATTCCTGCGGTTAAACCAGGTCCTCAAACAGCTGAGTTTATCGATGATGTGGTTAGTAAAATTACTTTACCTGGTGCAATTTTCTTATCATTAATTGCTATACTACCTGCTATTGTATCTATGTTTGATGTAAGTAGAGATTTTGCTTTATTCTATGGCGGTACTTCTTTATTGATTATGGTAGGTGTTGTTTTAGATACCTTACAACAAGTTGAAAGTTATTTGTTGATGAAACACTATGAAGGGTTAATGAAATCTGGAAGAGTAAGAGGTAGAACAGGTGTTGCAGAAGACGAATTATAGTAAATGATTTACTATAAAACCAAAGAAGAAATTGAGTTAATTCGTAAAAGTGCTGATCTTTTAGGTAGAACTCATGGTGAAATTGCCAAAGCTATTCAACCTGGTATTAGTACCAAGCAATTAGACAAGATAGCTTTTGAATTTATAAAAGATAATGGCGCTGTTCCTTCTTTTTTAAATTATGATGGTTTTCCAGCTTCTTTGTGTATTTCTATTAATCATGCAGTGGTTCATGGCATACCTAATGATTATATATTAAAAGAAGGTGATATCGCTTCTATTGATTGTGGTGTTTTTTTATATAATTTCCACAGTGATAGTGCTTATACTTACCCAGTAGGTATAATATCTGAATCGGATAAAAAATTACTTGACATTACAAAACAATCTTTGTATGCAGGTATTGAAGCTATAAAAAATGGTGCTAGAATTGGTGACATTGCTCATGCTGTTCAATCACTGGTTGAGTCAAATCGTTTCTCTGTAGTAAGAGAATTGGTAGGGCATGGTGTAGGAAAAAATTTGCACGAAGATCCTCAAGTTCCTAATTATGGAAAAAGAGGTTCAGGTTTAAAACTTGCTGATGGCATGGTACTAGCGATAGAGCCTATGGTTAATGCAGGGAAAAAAAATGTAGTAAAAGGGAAAGATGGTTGGACAATTGAGACTTCTGATAAAAAGAATTCTGCTCATTTTGAACATACTGTTGCTATAATTAATGGTAAACCGGATATATTAACTACATTTAAATATATTGAAGAGGTATTAAAGTAATTATGTCAAAACAATCATCAATTGAACAAGATGGTATTATTTTAGAATCACTTTCTAACGCAATGTTTAGGGTTGAGCTAGAAAATGGTCATCAAGTAATATGTCATATTTCAGGCAAAATGAGAATGCATTATATTAAGATTTTACCAGGTGATAAAGTCAAAATTGAAATGTCTCCTTATGATTTGTCTAAGGGTAGAATAGTGTATCGATATAAATAGAATATAATGAAAGTCAAAGCATCTATTAAAAAAAGAAGTGTAGATTGTAAAGTTATTCGCCGTCATGGTAAACTTTATGTAATCAACAAAAAGAATCCAAGATTTAAACAAAGACAAGGCTAATTATGAGAATTTCCGGAGTTGACATCCCTGATAATAAAAGAGGTGAAATCGGTTTAACTTACATTTTTGGTATTGGAAGAAGTTCTGCGCAGCAGATTTTGACTAAAGCCGGTGTAAATTATGACAAGAAAGTTAAAGAATGGTCAGAGGCTGAAGCCAATGCTGTCAGAAACATTATAAGTGCCGAAGTTAAAACTGAAGGTGTTTTAAAATCTGAAATTCAATTGAGTATCAAACGTCTAATGGACATTGGATGCTATAGAGGATTAAGACATAGAAAAGGTCTTCCAGTAAGAGGTCAAAGAACAAAAAACAACGCTAGAACCAGAAAAGGTAAGCGTAAAACTGTTGCAAACAAGAAAAAAGCAACTAAATAATAAATAGTAGAGCGCTTATTATGGCACAAAAAAGAAAAGATAAAGCGAAAAAAAGAATTGTTATAGTTGAAGCTGTTGGTCAGGTTCACATTAGAGCATCTTTTAATAATATAATAATTTCTGTTACCAATTCTACTGGTCAAGTAATTTCTTGGGCTTCTGCTGGTAAAATGGGTTTCAAAGGTTCAAAAAAGAATACTCCTTATGCTGCACAAACTGCAGCGGCTAACTGTGCTCAAGTTGCTTATGACTTGGGTATGAGAAAAGCTGAAGTATTTGTAAAAGGACCTGGATCAGGTAGAGAGTCAGCCATTAGAACGATACAAAGTTCTGGTATTGAAGTAACAACAATTAAAGATGTTACTCCACTTCCACACAATGGTTGTAGACCTCCAAAAAGAAGAAGAGTATAACTATTATCTATACGCAAACAAGAAATGGCAAGATATATTGGTCCAAAATCGAAGATTGCTAGAAAGTTTGGAGAACCTATTTTAGGTCCAAGCAAAGCACTTCAAAAGAAAAATTATGCTCCCGGTATGCACGGTCGTGGCAGAAAGAGAAAGCAATCTGAATATTCTATTCAGTTAAGAGAAAAACAAAAAGCGAAGTATACTTATGGTATGCTAGAAAGACAGTTTTCTAATTTGTTCGAAACAGCTGCACGTAAGCAAGGTATTACAGGTGAAAACTTGTTAAGATTGCTAGAATGTAGATTAGATAATGTTGTTTATCGTTTAGGTATAGCGACTACAAGAAGAGCGGCAAGACAATTGGTATTGCACAAACATATCACCGTTAATGGTGGTGTTGTTAACATTCCTTCTTATTCTTTGAAAGTTGGTGAAATCATTAACGTTAGAGAAAAATCAAAATCTTTACAAGCAATTACTGAAAGTTTATCAGTAAAATCTAGTAAAAAATACCCTTGGTTAGAATGGGATTCTTCTCTATTATCAGGTAAATTGATTTCTCTTCCAGAAAGAGAATTAATACCAGAAAATATCCAAGAACAACTTATTGTAGAGTTATACTCTAAATAAGCTTTTAATTTCAATTAAAGTAAATAACCATTATATGTCAATATTAGCATTTCAAATGCCTGAAAAGGTGGTAATGGATAAGGCAGATGATTTTAGAGGTCTGTTTGAATTCAAGCCCCTTGAAAAGGGATATGGAGTTACGATTGGTAATGCTTTAAGAAGAATTCTTCTTTCTTCTCTTGAAGGATATGCAATCACCAGTATTAAAATTCCAGGTGTTTTACACGAATTCTCTACTGTACAAGGTGTTGTAGAAGATGTATGTGAAATTATCTTGAATCTGAAAATGGTTAGATTCAAAAAAATATCTGACAATATAGATAGTAAAAATGTTGTTTCTCTTAAAAATAAGAACATTTTTACTGCTGGAGATATTTCAAACTTTACTTCTACCTACCAAGTTCTTAATCCAGACTTAGTAATCTGTCACCTTGACGCATCTATTAATTTCGAATTAGAAATTACTTTAGAAAAAGGTAGAGGTTATGTATCTGCTGATGAAAATAGACCAACAGAACAAGTATTTGGCTTGATTCCTATTGATGCTATTTTTACGCCGATTAAAAATGTAAAATACAGTATTGAAAATACGCGTGTTGAACAAAAGACAGATTATGAAAAGCTAATTTTAGACATCGAAACAGATGGATCTATTCATCCTGAAGATGCGCTTAAAGGTGCTGCTAATATCTTGATTAAACACTTTATGTTATTCTCAGACCAAACAATGACATTTGAAGCTTCTAAATCAGAAGACGAAAATACAGTGGATGAAGAGATGTTACACATGAGAAAATTATTGAAAACTAATCTTGCAGATTTAGATCTTTCAGTAAGAGCTTACAATTGCTTAAAAGCTGCTGATATCAAAACGCTTGGCGATCTCGCTAGACTTGATATCTCAGATATGATGAAATTTAGAAACTTTGGTAAAAAATCTTTAACTGAGCTTGAGCAATTAGTTGCTGAAAAAAGCCTTACGTTCGGGATGGACTTATCTAAATACAAACTTGACGAAGATTAATAGAAATGAGACACGGAAAAACTGTAAATCATTTAGGTAGAACTTCTGCTCACAGAAAAGCATTATTATCAAATATGGCTTCTTCTTTGATTATCAGCAAAAGAATTACTACCACTTTAGCAAAAGCTAAAGAATTGAGAAAATATGTAGAGCCTTTGCTTAACAAAGCTAAAATTGACTCTACCAATTCTAGAAGAGTTGTTTTTTCATACTTACAAAACAAAGAAACTGTTAAAGTTTTATTTGCTGAAGTATCTGAAAAAATCGCAAATAGACCAGGTGGTTATACCAGAATTATTAAAACTGGATACCGTCAAGGGGATAATGCTGATATGTGTATTATCGAATTAGTTGATTTTAACGAACTATTATTAGCTGAAAAAGCAGATAAAGGTACTAAAGTTAAAACTAGACGTAGTCGTAAACCAGCTGCTGAAAAAGCTGCTGATGCTACTTCTTCAGCTGATTCCACTGATGTTTCTCCGGAAGCTGAGGGTACAGAAGAAAATTAATTTCAATATTTTGAATATTTAAGAAAAGGATTTGATGTCAATATCAAATCCTTTTTTTATTTTTGCTTGATTAAAATTAAAATTACTAATGAAGTATACTCCTCGTAAAGAAGCAATCTTATTATTAGAAGATGGCGAAGTATTTTCTGGCTACTCTGTTGGCGTTTCTGGTACTACCACTGGTGAACTTTGTTTCAATACTGGTATGACTGGCTATCAAGAAATTTATACTGATCCTTCTTATTTTGGACAAATTATTGTAAATACAAATTCTCATATAGGGAATTATGGTGTTGCGGATATTGAACAAGAATCTACTACTCCAAAGTTTTCAGGACTTGTTTGTAAGGATTTTTCTAAAGTATATTCTAGAAATTTAGCAGATAGTTCTTTACAACAGTATTTTGAAAAACATGCTATTGTTGGTATTGAAGGAATTGATACTCGTCAATTAGTACGTCACTTAAGGAGTAAAGGCGCTATGAATGCTATTATTTCTTCTTCTGAAATGGATATTGCTGTTTTAAAAGCTCAATTGGCTTTGGTACCATCTATGAAAGGACTTGAATTGTCTTCTAAAGTGACTACGGATGCTGCTTATCATTTGGGTAATGAAGCAGCTACTTATAAAGTGGCGGTTTTAGACTTAGGAGTTAAAAAAAGTATATTGACAAACTTGGTAGATAGGGATTGTTACTTGAAAGTATTTCCTGCCAAAACTTCTTTTTCAGAGATGAAAGCATGGAATCCAAATGGATTTTTTATTTCAAATGGCCCTGGTGATCCAGAAGCTGTACCTTATGCTGTTGATACTGTTAAAGCTATTTTAAATGAAGATTATCCTCTATTTGGTATTTGTTTAGGACACCAAGTTTTGGCTTTAGCCAATGGGATTTCTACCTATAAAATGCATCATGGTCACAGAGGTTTAAATCATCCTGTGAAAAATTTACTTACAGGGAAAGGAGAAATTACTTCTCAAAATCATGGTTTTGCTGTTAGAATGGAAGATGTTGCTGCTAGTCAAACTGTGAAAGCAACCCATGTAAACTTGAATGATGATACTGTTGAAGGAATTAGTGTTACAGGGAAAAAAGCTTTTTCTGTGCAGTACCATCCTGAATCCTCACCTGGTCCTCACGATTCTAGGTATTTATTTGATGACTTTGTTTCTTTGTTAAAATAATTAATTGGGTAGATTTATTCTACCCTTTTTTATGAAATATATTTTAATTATATATTCTTTTTTATGCTTCTTCTCTAGTTGTAAACCAACTAATGAAGTACTAGATAACCATGTAGCTGCATTTCCTTTACGATTTGATGCGGATACTGTTTTATTTGACACTTTAATTGCTACCAATAAGGTTAGTGTTACAAAACGTTTGATGGTGTATAATACCTCCGCTAATGCTATTCGTATTAATTCTATTTTTATTGGTAATAAATTTTCTTCCCCTTTTTCTATTTATATCAATGGTCAAAAAGGGGTAGCTTTTGATAATGTTGAAATATTAGGCACCGATAGTCTTTTGATTTTGGTAAATGTTACTGTTGCGCCAAACAATGTCGACCATGTATATATCATTACTGACTCCCTAAATTTTGTAGTTAATAATTTCTCCAAACATGTTGTTTTGAATACTTGGGGGCAAGATGCTTTTTTTCATGTGAATGATACTATAGCTAGTAATATTACATTGTCTAACGCTAAACCGCATGTTATTTATGGCAATTATGTGGTTTCCCATACGGGTGAATTGCATATTCCTCAGGCAACTAAATTAATGTTTTATAATAATGCTTCTTTGATTGTGAATGGTAAATTGGATGTTTTAGGGACGAAAGCTCAAAAAGTTATATTTTGTTCTTTTCGTCAAGATAAAGAATATGCTGATTTACCTGGACAATGGAAAGGCATTGTTTTTAATTCCATGAATATTTCCCATGTTTTTTCTTGGGTAAGTATTTCTAATGCTGAACATGGTCTGTTTTTTAATAAGACATGCAATGCTAATTTTGTGCTTTCTAATGCAATTATTGCTAATGTTAGCAAATCTTGCATCTCAACGTATAATGCTGCTGTAACGCTATCTAATTCCGTTTTGTATCGATCAATGAATGGGCTTCTGAATGTGTATGGTGGAGATTTTAAGGCGTACAATAACACGATTACCAATTATAGTTCAGGCTTTAGTAATTCTTCTCCTTGTGTTATGGTTGATGATAGCTATTCGATGTTGAAGGTAAGTATGATAAACAATATTGTATGGGGGAGTGCTAGTAAAGAATTTTCTATTGAGTTATCAAATTCTTTGTCTACTGATATCACGATTAAAAATAATATATTAAAATTAGCTGATTTACCCTTGTATCCTGCTAATATTTTAATTGCTGATAATGCTAAGTTTAAGTTAAAAAACACTTCAATTTTGAATTTTATGCCTGATACTATTTCTCAAAACCCCTTAGTTTTATCACCCGCTTTTAATAAGGGAGAAGTACTACCTTTGTTCACGGATGTAGATGATTTTAATGGGAATTCAAGAGACAGTTCTCCTGATATTGGGGCAGTTGAAATTGTTGATTAATTATTTTTTTAGTAAATAGATTTTATTTTCTGTTCCTTTCATTAACCTTCCTATGTTTTGTTTGTGTGTAAGTATTAATAATACAAATACTACAAATCCAAATACTTTTAATACCAAGTCATTATTATTAAACCATGGTGTGTATAGTAATATTGGGAAAGCTAAACCTGAAATGATAGAACCCAAAGAAACGTAATTGGTAGTAATTAAGATAATTGTAAATATGCCTACACAAGTCGTGGCTGCACTTGGGTGCAAGGCTATGGCCATTCCAAGTAATGTTGCGACACCTTTTCCTCCTTTAAATTTAGCGAATATTGGAAATATATGGCCAATAACAGCAATGATACCAAATCCTATTTGAAAGGAGCTGATATAATCTGTTTTTAGAAGTTGGTTATGGAGAAGTAGTACTGGAATATAAGTTGCGACACAACCTTTAAATGCATCAATAGCCATTACAATCGCACCAGCCTTTTTCCCTAGTACCCTAAAGGTATTGGTTGCCCCTGCATTCCCACTTCCAAATGTTCTTACATCTATATCATGAAATTTTTTACCATACCATACGGCCGATGGTATAGATCCTAGTAAATAGGCAATGATCAATCCTATAAAAATTGTTATCATCAGTTCTTTTTATGTTGTTGGTTATTTGGACGGTATGTTTGTTTTAGACGGAGTTGCTTGTTGATCAGGGGTACTACTAGGGGCTGTATTTGGAGTAGCTTCTTGATTGACTGGGCTTGCTGGTGTTTCTGTATGTAGGTAATGTCTGGTAAAGTTTTTGATAAAGATTAACTTTTCTTGAGGATCAGCCACTACAAAGCAATATTTACCATTATCTGTTTTACCTTTAGATTTTGCCGCTACTAAATCATGAAATTCTTGATCAGAAGAAGACAACGACAATCTATTGAACTCAAATACCATATAATACCAATGGTCGGGTGCAGGTTCTAAAAAGATGTGGTATTTATCTCCTTTAGCAAATTTTTTAATTTCTATATAGCCTTTAATTTTATAATTGACATCTTTTTTATTGATGTTGGCAATACCAATATCTCCTTCACTATGCCAAGCTTGTAACTCGTTTGACCAAATTAATTTAACATCAGTAATTACAAATTTATTGGCCAATGATTTGGCTATTTTATGTAATGGTTTGTAGTCAATTTTAATTTGTTTTTCATATTTGTTCGCCTCTTTATTGCTGGTGATATTTGCTAAATTTGAATAGAAATAATCAATTGTATCGCTAATTGCAGGAGGTAATTGTTCGAATGAACCTTGGTCGGCGATTTGTGTAGCCATTAATGCCATGGCTTTTGGCGGTGCATTTAGCGTTAATGCCATCATGGTATTGAAGATGTATTTATTGCTATCCAAATTTGCAGCACCTGTTGTAGAAGCATCTACGATAAAATCATTGCCATAGTATAGGTAGTCAAAAATATTGATTTTACCTTGGTATTTCATGGTATTGGTTGAATCGTTATAACTTATGATATTACCTTCTAACGTTTCCCCTGTATATTTTTCATCTGTACCAATGGTAAATTCATTGTTGTTTTTAATTCTTAATTTACTGCCATGGGCTTCAAATATTTGTAAGTCAATAGAATGTCTTTTTCTGGATAGGAAAGTTGGGTAGAGCTTATAATGACCATCTGTAATACAAATACCAGAAGTAAGTGGTGTTTGTTCGTCGTACATTAATTTGTCAATTTTTACCTCTATACTATCTTTATGTAAGAAATAATCATATTTAATCCATTCTTCTGAGGTCTTAAATCCTTTCAATTTTAGCTTAACAAAGCCATCTAGCGTTAGATGTTTTTCATTTGCTTTTAATTTAATGTCTCCTTTGTAGAATATTCTTGGCGCTAGTAAAAAGGTGTCTTGTGGCCTTATGCTTGATTTGGAAGTGGTATGTTTTTCAATGCCTTTATTACTTTCAAATTCTTCAAATTTAAATGGTGCCATTTTTATTTTCATGGTATCATTGCTTCCATTGACATAATCATAAATAGCATCTCCTAGAAATTCACTTCTAGAGGTTATTCGTATGTTTCCTGTATGAAGATGATGGAATTTGCTACTTGTATCCATTTCAATTTTTGCATTTACCAAGGGTTGAAGTTTAGTACTTGCTTTGATGGATACTTCTTCTTTGTATGGGAATATAGTTGCGTCTGTTACTCTTATTTCTGGAACGCCATTTATATTTAAGGTTAAATTTTTAATGTCG
The DNA here is from genome assembly GCA_044357485.1 of Cytophagales bacterium. Taxonomy (GTDB): domain Bacteria; phylum Bacteroidota; class Bacteroidia; order Cytophagales; family UBA9547; genus CALPQG02. The sequence goes on along the minus strand of JBIKPL010000019.1, from coordinate 7,033 downwards.
TATACTGCATTTTTAGCATTAAAATAGAGTGAATCTTGGTCTGTGGCATAACTTCGAAAGTACGATTTTTTTAAATTGCCATTTTCAGGCATTTTAAAGGTAATCATTTGTTTCTCTAAGTCCCAGTCGCCTCCATTCATAGAGGTTTTGTATTTTAAGAATGGAAATTCGTTGCTTGGATAGCCTTCTATTTCTGGACTAAAGTAGGCATGTTTTGCTTTGAAATCAAAGTGTAGTTTTACGTTTGCGGCCCTAAGCGCTGGCTTGCTTGGGTCATTTGATTCAACCGTAAAAAATGCTTCTGTGGCATTGTATTGTTGATCTTCAAATCTAACCATTTGAGAAGTTGTATGTGAACCTCTTGTACTTACGGTTCCATCTCCCCATAAGCCGTCTTTTAATATTAATACTCGCCCGTCTAATTGAACTGATTTTTTATACAAATTAAAAGCATTTTTAAAATTGGCAACTATCATGGTGTCTTTGTACACATGCCACTTTAAGTCGTGTTGTTCTATGTCTAAATCTGGATAAAATACATCATTAAACTTTCCTTCTTTTATCTCGCAATGTGTACCTACTGAATAGACGGAATCAGGGAAATACACAAAGTCTTCTGATTTTAAAGTGGTCGACATGTAATTGATGGTGCCATGCCCCCTTAATCCTGAGTTGTTTAGCGTTATTTCTCCATTGTATTTTCCTTTTCCTTTATAGAGTGGAAATCCTCCTTTTGGTGTTTTTCTCACATAACCAAGCGACATGTCGGGCATTACGGTTAAGATCTCTTGAAAGTCTGGGAATATGCCATCTGAGTGCATGGTACCATGGAAGGCGATACCGTTGGCGACATTAGAGTTTAAACTGTCGACCATAAACGGAGGAACCTCGAAGGAAATACGTTTTTCGTATACACCTCCTAAGGTTTGTGGAGAGTTATAGTAAACCGATGACCCTTGATTTGATTTAAACATAGGATATTCAGGCATTTCTTTTTTTCCTGACTTGTTATTGTGTTGGTTAATAAATAAGGTTCCTGACGTAGATTCAATTTGACTCGACAGTTGTGCTACTTTAGTATTTCCTTTTTCATCTAAATCTTTGGTATCAATCAATAATTTTAAGGAATCTAAGTTTTGCATTTCTACAAAGAAACTGTCATAATCGAAACGGAATTCTCTTCCTTGAAACAAAAAGTGACCTGAAAAAACCTGGCCTGTAAATACCATGTCTCTTTTTTGTAAAATATTTATTTCTTTTGTTTTAGGAAGCACATATACATTAAGTTTCTTACTTAAAAATAGTTTATCCACTCCTCTTACGGTTAGGATATTGTTTTCAAGGTCTAAAGACGCATTGGTTCCGGCAGGACCAACAGATTTTACTTGAAGCTCATCATAGTCTTTTTTTCCTTTGTTTGATTTGAAATAATGCCATGCTTTTTCTTTGATTTTTACCTCTCCATTATTGCTATTGTAGGTGATAAAGCCTTTTTTAACAAGCTCTTTCATGGCTCCTTTTGAGGCACCAGCCTGTACTTTATATTCTAAAATCAAATCATCGATATTGAAAATGTCAGTGTCTTTTTCTTTTGCATAAGACATAATCATAATCAAAGGATGGAATGGATATAAACCTTTTAATTTATCGAAAATATCGTGTTGAAAATATTCACCAGATTCAAACAAAGCAGGATTATTGTTTTTTGCAGTAATCATGTCGAAATCCATTTTTTTGGATTGTAAATTCCAACTTAGCATATCACAGGTGATTTCTAATCCATGGTATGAATCTATATAAGGGGTATGTCTAAAGCCATATTTGTCTTTGATAAGTTTCAGTAAGTGCGTAGGCTTATCATAATGAAAAGAAACCCCTTGATGCGTAATAGAATCGTCTTTTTGGTAAATGGCAATCGACACTAAGTCGGAAGTGAGAAGACTATCTCCTAATACAAAAAGTTTTGCCAATGCTTTAAATTTAAGTTTATTGTCTTCGAATACTTCTATTAAAGCAGGGTTTTCGTCAAGACTAGAACTGTAGACTTTGTTTCCATTTAATGAAAAACCTCCTTTATATTTAATGTTTTCACCAATATTTTTGATGATGACATCACTATTATAGGACATAAACCTTGGGTATTCAATGTCTCTTTTTCTTTTATGTTTGGTGCTTTTAAATTCAAAAACCCCTTTAATTGATTTGTCTAAATATTTGGGGGAATTCATTTTTACATCTTCTGCGCCAAATTTTGCGGAGATGACATTGAAGTTGTATTTACTTAATTCAATGAAAGTTTCTGGCATTCCGGCAACAGACCAATCAAATTTACCGCCATCACCAACAAAGGTTTTGTTTGAAAACATCATTGAACCCTTGGTTCCAACGATTACCGTTGAATCAAATTTGGAAACAATTTGCAAGTCAACACCAGCCAAACGGATATAGGCTCCTGTAATTCTTGGCTGTTCTGATGGCATAAACGTTTGTTCTAGTAGGTTACCACTGGTATCTGATTGCGTGCCCCAATCTTGGTAAACTTCTTCTTTGGGCGCATCCCAATCTCTGAAAAAGTCGTCTTTATTTTCTGCTTTCTTGGGTGTTTCTACCGCAGGCGTTTGTGCTTGGGTTTGGGTGGTGTCATCCGTTGTAGGTACATCTGGTACGGGTACGTCAGGAATAATTGGTTCTTCTACCGGGATTTCTGGAATTGGTTCTCCTTCGTCGCCTTCTTCGTCAGACTTTATAAATCCAAAGGAATAAGAGCCTCCGACAACGCGAAGTTTATTGAAATTAGATTTGTATAACAAATCACTTTCCATGAAAATTTTGGTTGTTTCTAAGAAAGAAACTAATTTTTTAGGTTTTGGATCTTCTAATAAATAATTGGTTACAAACAATAAGGTGTCAAGTTTGGACGCTGGAATGTTTTTGCGCGTAACGGCATTGGCAATGGTTGAAAAGTAAGGGGTGAAGTGCGTGGAGGTTTTGCACTTTTTTTTGATCATTAATATTGACGTACTGATGATGAGTTTTTTATGTTTATCGTTCAATGCTCCCCAAGCAGCCTGTAGTTCTGTGCCCGCTTTAATTGCTTTTGGGTTTTTACTATTGGTCATCATGGTGTTTACATCCACAATAAACTGATTAGGATCCTCCGCTAATTTTAAGTTTTGAGCATTAACAATTGAAAACCCGAAGAGGGAAATCATGAAAAATATAGTTAAGGCAAGGCTGTGCTTTTTAATCATCATCGTATGGCTATTTTTTGAAAATAATGGAAGTCCAATCATTTTTAGTTTTAATTGATGTTGTAATGAGGTTAGCTTTTTTACTAATCTCTTCAATAGAAGGGATGTCTTGGTCATAAAAACCACTCACAATAAGGTAACCCTCTTTTTTTAAATGCTTCACATAGGAGGGGATTTCTTTGATAAGAATGTTGCGATTGATGTTGGCCAAGATGATGTCAAATGATTGATCAAAAGATAGTTTATCAATTGAGCCCAACCTTATTTCGATGTCCTCACAACCGTTATTTTTGACATTTTCAATTGAGTTTTCTACCGACCACTCATCTATGTCAAATCCTTCTACCGAACTTGCGCCAAGCTTATGCGCCATAATAGCCAACACAGCCGTTCCACAACCTACGTCCAAGACTGATTTTTGGTTATGGTCTATTTCAAGTTGGTGCGTAAGCATGAGGGTTGTAGTCGCATGATGCCCTGTACCAAAAGACATTTTAGGATCAATAATGATTTCGTATGGCAAATTACTCGGGCTATGAAAACTTGCCCGTACGATACACTGGTTTTCTATGATTACTGGCTCAAAGCTTTTTTCCCATTCTTCATTCCAGTTTTTTTTCTCTAAAATATTTTTGGTGTAAAATATATCTCCTAAAGGCTTATATTTTTCAATAATAAAAATTAAATCGGTTTCATTGAAATCATCTTCTTCACAATACGCGTCAAAGCCTTCTTCTGTGTATACAAAATTGTCAAATTTGATTTCTGCTATTTCAGCGATTAACATATCTGTTGTTTCAGAATTCGATTTTATTTTAATTTCAATGTAATTCATAGGAGGTAGCAAAATTCTATATCGTTGAAGCGTATGTTAATTCACTAAAAATAGGGATATTTTAATGTTTACAAAAATTAATTTGTATTATTTTATAAGATATGGAGCAAGTTTATAAGCATTAGTCTAATTCAAAATATTAGCCCTATTATTTCTTTTATTTCATGGAGAATAAAATTACCTTTGTTACTTAAAAACATAGATCGAAAACGAAATTTATTAATCAACTCAATGGATAAAGTAATGACAAGATTTGCACCTGGTGTTGTTAGCGGACAACAACTTACTGAATTGTTTAATTATGCAAAAGCGAATTCTTTTGCTTTACCTGCAGTAAATGCAACAGGTACTAATTCAATTAATGCAGTATTAGAAACAGCTAAAGAAGTTAATTCTCCTGTTATTATACAGTTCTCAAACGGTGGAGCAATCTTTTATGCTGGCAAAACCTTGTCTAATGAAGGTCAAAAAGCAGCGGTAATTGGTGCTGTTTCTGGTGCACAACATGTGCATTTGTTAGCTGAATCGTACGGTGTGCCAGTGGTATTACACACTGACCATGCGGCTAAAAAATTACTTCCTTGGATTGATGGTTTGTTGGATGCAGGAGAGAAATTCTTTGCAATTCATGGTAAACCATTGTTTAGTTCTCACATGATTGACCTTTCTGAAGAGCCTCTTCACGAAAATATTGAAATTTGTAAAACTTATTTAGCACGTATGGCTAAAATGGGTATGACACTTGAAATTGAATTAGGCGTTACTGGTGGTGAAGAAGATGGGGTAGACAACTCTGATGTTGATAGCTCTAAATTATATACCCAACCTGAAGAGGTGGCTTATGCTTACAAAGAACTTTCTGAAATTAGCCCTAACTTTACCATTGCAGCTGCTTTTGGTAATGTTCACGGTGTTTATAAACCAGGGAATGTGAAGTTGAGTCCTAAAATTTTAGATAACTCTCAAAAACATATCCAAAAAGAATTTAACACAGGGGAGAAACCAGTTAATTTCGTGTTCCACGGTGGTTCTGGTTCAACTAGAGAAGAAATTAGGGAAGCGCTTTCTTATGGTGCTGTTAAAATGAATATCGATACTGATTTGCAGTTTGCATTTTGGGAAGGTATTCGTGACTTCTACGTAAAAAATGAAGCATATTTACAATCTCAAATTGGTAATCCTGAAGGAGATGAAAAACCAAACAAAAAATATTATGACCCACGTGTTTGGTTGCGTAAAGGTGAAGAAACATTGAAAGCTCGTTTGAAAACTTCTTTTGAAGATTTGAATGCAATCAATAGAAACTAATACTGAGCTGTAGTTCAAAAAAAAGCGTTCCATTGGAACGCTTTTTTTTTGCCTTTTTGTGTTTTTTTAACAACCGCTAAAGCTATAATTGAATCATTATCGCGTTTGTTGATGCAGGAACAGTACAAATATAGTTTTTGTTTTCTTTCATAAATTCCACGGCGCCAATATCTGTTTTTATGTTTTCCACGGACTGAAAACCATGCAGTATGAGGTGGAATTCTGTGATATTAGAGCGGTATGTGCCCGTAATTTCTTGTTTTAAATAATAGGTGTTGTCAAGGAGTTGCGTGGTGAAATTGCGCTCACAATACACCCCCGTTTCGTATTGGTAACTTTTAAAATCATCTTCAAAGAGTTGGCTTTGCACAAGACAAGCATCGCTGTTAAAATACAGGTGTAGGGTGATGCTCGTGATGTTGAGTTCGTCAACATGTTGTTGAATAGGGTAGAATGGAATAACAGCGCCAGCCTTTATAAAAATGGGGCTACATTCAATATTGGTTTCAATCCAATATTCTTTCCTTCCTTCATGTAGTACATCATTATAGAAATAATACCAGTTTCCTTGTGGTAGATAGAGGTATCTTCCTAAAGCACCTTCATTTCCAATTGGGCAGGTTAGTAAATGGTCGCCAAGGGAAAATTCTTCCATTCTATAATAGGTCTCCGGGTTATGTTGGTCAAGCATTACCAATGTTCTAATCATTGGAATTCCTTGGTTGACGTATTGCCAAAACGCACTATAGATGTAGGGTAATAATTGGTACCTTAACTCAATAGCCGTTTTAATGATTTTAGTGTATTTTTCGCCATATACCCATGGTTCTTTGTCTCCAAATTCACTAGTGGCATGTGCCCGTAAAAATGGATGAAAAATAGACATTTGTATCCATCTTGCAAATAATTCACCATTGGGTTCTCCAATAAAACCACCTACATCTGATCCACAAAAGGAAATTCCTGAACTGGCCAGTCTTTGGCATTGGATGTTGGCTATCCAGAGGTGTTCCCATGTCGACATATTGTCGCCTGTCCAAACGGCACCATAACGTTGTGAGCCACTGTATCCAGCCCTGCTAATGACAAGTTTTCGTTCGGTAGGAGACAGGGTTTTCACCCCTTCAAAAGTACTCCTAGCCATTAACATGCCATATACATTGTGTGCTTTACGGTGACTACAAAGCATTCCTTCATAAATGTGACGTACATCTAATGGGAAAGTGCCTGTTTCAAAAACGGCAGGTTCATTCATGTCATTCCAGTAGCCTTCTATCCCAAGGTCAAGGAACTCACGAAATAAATGTCCCCACCATATTCTTGTAGAAGGGTCTGTGAAGTCAGGGAAATTGCATGGCCCAGGCCATACAGTACCTTTCATTAAGGGGCCATCTGCACGTTTACAAAAATAATCACTGGCTTTGCCTTCGTCGTATATAGGGTATCCTTTTTCTATTTTTATTCCAGGATCAATAATAACGACTGTTTTAAATCCCCTGTTTTTTAAACTTGCAATGAGTGTTTTAGGGTCAGGAAAATGTTCGGGATGCCAAGTGAAACACTTGTATTGATCCATGTAATCGATATCTAAACTAATTGCATCACAAGGAATTTGGTGTTCACGAAATGCATTTGCAAT
>JBIKPL010000161.1:0-6521 GCA_044357485.1 Cytophagales bacterium | reverse complement strand
GGAGTTGTTAAAGAGCCAGCACTTGGAGCAGTACAGGGATTTACAAAATCACAGGCATTGGTATTGTCAAGCGTTTCGGTTCCTCCACCATTCGTAATAGATCCTACTACATTAAACAAGGTAGATTTTATTAATTTACCTCCTGGAAGGGGACCCCAGATAGGATCTATTGTAATAGAACCCGTTAAAGTGGCTTGACAAATTTTAAGTACACCTCCTGCGCGAACCACAACAGCTCCTGAAAGATTTCCAGTTCCTGAAACACATACTACCATTCCATTTTCAACTATATAAGTTGCTGGAATTGAAGTGGGGGTGAATGTGTGGGTACATGTTTGTGCAAAAGACAATTGAGAAACCAGTAATACAAATAAAAAAATATACAGGAAATGGCAAAAGGGGGTGTGGTTAATAAATCGCATAATGATTACTTTTTAATATATTATTAGAAGACAAATTCAGAGTAAAATTGTAACACAAATTATATAAGAATAATGAAATAGGGGAAATTCTCAATTATTTGTGTATGACAAAGCATAACGTCAATTGTTTTTTAATTATTGACAAAACACCAAAAGACACATACGTTACAAATATATATTAAGTTTAAACAGAATGCTGATTAGTTTCTAAAAAATACTATACAATACTCATAAAAAACTATAAATAAGGCAATTGAAAATTAAATAATTAAATAAATAATCTTACAAAAAACTTAGTATAGATTAGTCTAAAATTCACACTCCTATCATACGGGTGAATAGTGAATAATAGGCTTAACATAAATGTTTTACTATGACTTTTTTTTGAATGAAGGAATCAAGTTTAGGTAGGGTCTGCTGAAAAAGTGGTCTATTCATTAATCTTAACTTAACCCTAATATTTGTCACTTATTCCTTTGCAAGACAATTCAAATATTGCGCATGATATCCTTGTAGTTTACAAGACATTATAAATCACAAATCACTGTTAATGAAAATGTTAATATATTTTTTAAGCAGACCATAAATATCCTTGGTTGCAATTGGGGATTGAAAAAATAAGGAAAATTGAAAGTTTACCCACAAACACAATTTATTTTTGGTAATGCATTCGCATTAATGTGTACGCTAAACTTTAAGCATCAAGTAAAATTCACCAAAAAGATTAAAATTAACCCACACAAAAAACCTAGTACAATCGAAATACCTTATCTTTCACATTAGAAAAAGTAATGCCAACTAAAGTGGCTTTAAGCATTGGCTAAAAAACCAATTTCTAAAATTTCATCTTAAGAAAAGGCTTTGTCTATTAAATCTCTTTTGGAAACCAAGTCCCTTTTAATATACCGGTATTTTCAGAAACAGCCTTCCAAGTATCTAAGTCAAAGTGTATCAACACCACACCACAGGTAGGAATATCACCAATATATTCTTTGGTTAAATATTCTGTTAAATAACTAAAGCTAGGATTATGCCCAAAAAGCATGATAGAGTCAAATTGATCGTCTAAATCATTGACAAACTTCAGTAATGAACGTGCAGAGGCTTCGTAAATATCTTCCGCCAATTGTATATCAGAAGTGTCGAATTTCAGTTGTTCTGCGAAAAAATAAGCTGTTTGGTAAGCTCTCGAAGCCGGACTGGCTATTAATCGTTGTGGTCTTTCGGCATTGTCAGCAATGGTTCTGCCCATTCTTGGAGCATCAGTCAACCCTTTTTGATCAAGCATTCTATCAAAATCTTTTTGACCTAATGCACTTTCCTCTGCTTTAGCATGTCGAACTAAAAATAGTTTTTTCATAAATATCATTTCCTATATAAAACTCAGGTAAATGTAATAAATTAACTTGAAACTATATCACGGTAAGCACAATGTTGTCAATTTCAATATATAATTATTTAAGCTTTGGGGAGAATAATTCATCAAATCAAATTAGCAAAAATATGGCAATCAATTTTTTTCAAAAAAAAACTAAAACTCATACTCCTCCTCGACATATTTTTAAGTAAATTGCCAATCGTCTAAAATGATGACTTGCTTATAAATGATTAAACCATCCTCAACGCTCCAATTATTTATATTGGTCATTTTTATGTTCATTTTAATGGAATTATGCTTACCAGCAACATTTAGTTTTGCAGGCAATAATGCTATTAAATTCATTTCAATCAAAGCCCTTTTTAGTCCCGAAAAAATAGAATATGCCAGTGTTTCCATTATTGAAAAAAGATTAAAAGCCACCAATACTGAAGCTAAAAACGCTAAAAACAACACCATTGCGGCAGACATCACGATGCCAGATTCTTTGGATATTCAATTTCCAATTGGCAACGACACCCTTTTGGATCCTTTTTTCAAATCTATTCAGCAGATTTCTACCGAAAAAAAATTAATAAGGGTTTTACATTTTGGAGATTCTCAAATTGAAGGAGACCGAATTACAGGAGAATTAAGAAAAAGCTTTCAATCAAAATTTGGTGGATGTGGTACAGGGATCCTACATCTTGTAGATCAAATGAATGTGCGACATTCTCATAAATTAACCAACAAAGACAATTGGGTAAAATTATCGGCCTATGGTTATGAAAAAAACAACACCAACAAACAAAATTTTGGTGTATTGGCTTCGTATTTTCAGACCAAAGAAAATATCCTTAGCTCAGAAATTGAAATTAAGAAAACCTATGTGGCCAAAATAAACGAATCAAAAGCAGAAATATTCAATGTGTTTTCAATGAATAACACTGACTCCAACAGCATTGAAGTAAGTCAAGACAACATCCCATTAAGCAAAGAAAATCAAAATCAGTTACAAACAAGCTTTAGCCTGAAAAGACCAATCAGTGACCATTTGAAAATTAAAATCAAAAACACTGGAGACAAAATACTTCAAGGCGTAAGTTTTGATTGCCACACAGGTATTACCTTCGACAACGTACCCATGAGAGGGAGTTCTGGCACGGAATTCACCAAAATAAATCCAATTTTGTTTGCTGCTCAAATCAAACAATTAAACACCAAGCTTATCATATTACAATTTGGGGTAAACGTAGTACCTTATATTTTAAAGGATTACAGTTATTATGAAAACTTATTGTACAAACAATTGATGTACTTAAAAAGAAACGCCCCAAACGTGCCCATTTTATTTGTAAGTGTTTCTGACATGTCAAGAAAAGAAGGAGAAAGTTATGTATCGTATCCAAATATTGCCTTGGTAAGAGACGCCCAACGAAAAGCAGCCTTTAGAGCAGGTTGTGCTTTTTGGGATTTATATAGCAATATGGGTGGCAAAAATTCTATGCCCTCCTGGGTAAATGCAGAAAAGCCTTTGGCGAATAAAGATTATACCCATTTCACCAACAAAGGCGCTAATTATATTGGCCATTTATTGTACAACACCCTCCTCAATAGGTATGAAAAATACAGTAAACAATAAGCATTTTTTACTGTTATGGGGATTCATCATCATGAGCATCAGTGTGTTTGCTTGGCGCCCTACTTCAAAAGACACGATAAACCCCTACTCCTATCAACCAATTGACTCTACTTATAAATTCATCAAATATGCGTCCAATCATATTTACCAAGAAGACCAAACGGTACTAGGTACTTTTTTTGCGCAATTAGATTCATTAAGATTAGGCTTGGTCAAGAAGGTTTCCATTGTACACCTCGGTGATTCGCATATCCAAGCTGATTTATTCACCGATAAAATCAGAAGCAACTTTCAACAAGACGCTAGCTTAGGCAATGGTGGCTATGGGCTGGCTTATCCTCATGCACTAGCCAAAACCAATAACCCATCGTGGTTTACCAGCAGCTATACCGGCAAATGGGAATCGTGCCGAATGAATAACCCTAAAACAACCTGTGATTGGGGAATCGGTGCCATGAACGCTACCACGACAGATGAAAAGGCAAGCTTCTCCATCAATTTAGGTGCCTTCAAAAGCAGAAGCTATGCATTTAATACCATCAAAATATACAGTAACACCCTTGATTCTTCAAGTTTTACAATTCTTTTCAACAAAGATGACACCACGTCAATGCCACTCGTACAAAGCATTGTGATTGATACCATCCAACAAGTTACTACCTATACCTTAAGCAAACCCATCAGTAAACTTACATGTAGTTTTGCTACCAAAAATATCCACCAAACGCATTTCACTTTAAAAGGAATTTCTTTAGAAAACACACTTCAAAACGGCATCATTTACCATTCTATAGGATTAAATAGTGCTACTGCCACCACGTTTATGCGTAATGATAATTTCATTAAGCAAACCAATTCCTTGAAACCTTCCTTAGTTGTAATTTCTTTAGGAACAAATGATGCTTATGGTAAAAATTTTAACCAGGCCTCTTTTCTGGAAAATTTCACTCGCTTAATCACTAAAATCAAAACAGCGAATCCTAAAGCGTCCATAATTCTCACCAGTCCTGCAGACAGTTACCGAAAAAGAAGATACCCCAATATCAATTTCACGATTACCCCAAAACTGCTCAAAGCATTAGCAAAGGAACACCATTGTGGATTTTGGAATTTACAATACATCATGGGTGGCTACAAATCAATTAACAAATGGCACCAGCGAAAATTATGTCAAGACGACAAATTACACTTCAAGCGCAAAGGCTATGAATTACAAGCAGATTTGTTTTTTGACGCATTAATGAAATCTTACTCCAACTTTAAGTAGCAAATGCTATGGTAACTAATCGATATCAATGATAGAGTTTTTAAAAACCTTTTTTACGTATGATGCACATGCCCCATTGATTTTCACCAATGGAATGTTTTGGCTATTCTTTGGCATTGTGCTTTTAGGATTTAGTTATGTATATGACAACATTAAAGCTAGAAACTTCTTTTTAATGGTTTGCAGCCTATTTTTTTATTATAAATCAAGTGGTATGTATTTACTCATTCTGGTATTTTCTATTTGCATAGATTTCCTGATTGGCAATGAGCTGTATAAGACAAAAAATAAACAAACCAAAAAACTATTGATAGTGGCTTGTCTGAGCATCAATTTAAGTCTTTTGGGTTTCTTTAAATATGCGCATTTTATCACCACCAATATTAACCTCATTTTTGGAACACAATTTTACCCAATCAATTTCATGACGGCTTTTTACAACAGCATGAGTGGAAGCCATATCGACATTGCAGCCATTTTTTTACCTGTGGGTATTTCATTTTACACCTTTCAATCGCTCAGTTATGCCATTGATATTTACAGAGGCACCATTAAACCTATTGACAAGTTCTTAGATTACGCCTTTTTTGTAAGTTTTTTTCCACAACTTGTGGCCGGCCCAATTGTTAGAGCATCAGAATTTTTACCCCAAGTCAATAAACCATACCAATTAAGTGAAACAGACTTTACAAAAGCGATATTCTTAATTCTCGTAGGACTCACTAAAAAAATTGTGATTTCAGATTTCATTTCCATCAATTTTGTGGACAGGGTATTCACAACTCCAAATGCTTTTACAGGTTTTGAAAACCTAATGGCCATTTATGGATATACGCTTCAAATCTATTGTGATTTTTCTGGCTATACCGACATAGCGATTGGGGTGGCTTTATTGTTAGGCTTTAGGTTGTCACTCAATTTCAACAAACCCTACACGGCCTTAAACATTACCGATTTTTGGAGAAGGTGGCACATTTCTTTGTCGCGTTGGTTAAAAGATTATTTATATATCTCCTTGGGAGGAAACAGAAACGGTACCATTGCCACCTATTTCAACCTATTGATTACCATGTTGCTTGGCGGCTTATGGCATGGCGCCCATATTAAATTTATCATTTGGGGAGCCTTGCATGGATTAGCCCTGGGTGTTCACAAGTTTTGGATTAAACACACCAATATTCCGAACACGAAAACCTACCAATATTTGGCCGGCATCCTCACTTTTCATTTTGTGGCTTTTTGCTGGATATTTTTCAGGGCCGACAACTTAAATACCGTAGGCTTGATGCTTGATCAGCTTACACAAAACTTTCAATTTGCCTTAATTCCCGCTATTATTACTGGCTATTCTAAAGTTTTCACGATTATCATCATAGGATTCGCCATCCATTGGATGTCCAACAAATACTCAGAAAAAGCCTGTGCAAAATTCACACAATTCAGTCTATTCAAAAAAGCAATCCTGATTACCTTGTCCGTGCTATTTATCTACCAATTTAAAACTTCCGAATTACAGCCTTTTATTTACTTTCAATTTTAAAATCATACCCTCAAGAAGAATGGAGTAAACCAAGGGCAAATATAGTTCAACAAAACTTGATCAATTACATAGGGGTTGCTGAAAAATAGTTTATTTGTTGATTTTTAGAGGTTTATTCTATTTATTTAACCGTTTAAATGCAAGGGTATTTTATTTCATTAAAGTGGTGCACTAGTTTGATTTATATTGCATACATAAGCTATTCATTTCGTAGGGCGTTCCCTTCGGTCGCGTGATCGGCACTCGCTATTTTTCTTGTGGTCAAATCATAGCGTATTAAAAAAATACCTCAA
>JBIKPL010000018.1:0-17793 GCA_044357485.1 Cytophagales bacterium | reverse complement strand
TTTGTTTGAGCTCATTTTTCTTGTGGGTTGAGGTAATCTTTTAATACGCTATGATTTGACCACAAGAAAAATAGCGAGTGCCGATCACGCGACCGAAGGGAACGCCCTATGAAATGAATAGCTTGTCTATGCTATTTAAATCAAACTAGTGCAGCACTTTAATGAAATAAAATCAAATACCCTTGCATTTAAACGGTTAAAGCAATAGCTTAAATCTCTAAAAATCAACAAATAAACTATTTTTCAGCAGCCTCTAAATAAATAAATTTTATCTTCTTAATTTACTTTAATTGAATAAGGTTATTTGTCTTTAATAAAGCATAAAGGCTACTTGATATTGCTTGCCATCAGTAGTATTATAAATGATGATATTTTTGTTTTCTTCTGCCATTGTTATGTAGCTTAAATTTAGTGCATAGCTATATAAATACTTATGTCGTTCTAAATTAAAAACACGAATGCCTTCGATTTGAGCGAAGGCACTGAATACAATTACTGCTTTTTTGCTAATAGTTCCATCAATTGAATCTTGTCTTCTAAATTTTGTCTTCGTAATTTGAATTAAGCTATTTTCCCCTTGTAGAGCTGTTCTAGAGGAAATATTAAATCCCAATTATTACCCCATACAATATTTCCGAGATCAATCTTGAACTTTTTAAAATTCTTTTCCTCTAAGTATTTATTGTATTGTGGATGTGGGTGTTGTTTTATAAAAGTGCCAACGTCGATTGTGTTGCTCGTATTGTCATTAAACACAACTCTTACAGATAAATTTCCAACATATTCTGCTCTTATAATGCTTATTGGTTTCATACTATTTTAATTTTCGTGTTACTTTGGTAATTTTAACCATTTTTTTTAGCACAAAAAAGTTTATCCATTTATCTACAATTTTTTTATGATACGCTTTAATAAAGAGAAGAGCCTCTTTTTCTTCTTTGTTTGTTAATGGTAATCGTGAACTTGTTTTGCGTTTTTCAATATTTATGAGTTGTCCATTTTCTAATATTATTTCAAAAACATTTTCTCTCTCCGCTTTGATTACATGTACATGTATTGGCTCATGTTCATTTGAATAAAAATAAAAAAATCAAACCTAGATATTCGTAAATTTTGGGCATAAAGTTAATTTTAAAAATTGCGAAATCAATTTTTTTATCAAAACTACTCATTAATATGATTCGCAACAAAAATATGTCGTTCTAAATTAAAAACACGAATGCCTTCGATTTGAGCGAAGGCACTGAAAACAATTACTGCATTTTTCTCAGGCCTTATGCCGACCTTTATCTTTAAAAAAACAATTTTAGCTTGTAGGGTTTTTGAGGGAATTTTCAACTCGTAAACCAAAAATTTAAATTTCTTTTCAGCCTGTGAAAAATAACAAAAACTTAAATTTTCGACTGTGAAAAATGTAAAATTCTTGTATATTAGCCTGTGAAAAATGTAAAAGTTAAAAATAACAGCTATGGAAATCAATAAATTTCATTATAGATCAATTGATAATGAACTGCTTGAATGGAAGAATTTCACTCCGAGAAAACCTTTATTATTAAGAGGAGCTCGTCAGGTAGGTAAATCCACCGCAGTGAAAGCTTTATCTAAACATTTTAAGTATTATATAGAACTTAATTTTGAAGAAAAACCAAACCTAAAATCGCTTTTTGAATCAAATTTAGAAGTATCAGAAATTTGTGAAAATTTAGCCATTATTTTTAAAAAGCCCATCATTGAAGGAGAAACTTTGATATTCTTAGATGAGATACAAGCTTGCGTTTCTGCCATGGGAATTTTGCGTTATTTTTATGAAAAACTACCTGATTTACACATCATTGCTGCAGGTTCTTTACTTGAGTTTGCCTTGCATGAATTGCCATCATTTGGCGTGGGACGAATTCGTTCTGTGTTTATGTATCCATTTTCATTCGACGAATTTTTAATAGCAATAGGTGATAATGGATTATTGGGGCAAAAAAAACTAGCTAGCCCCGAAAATCCATTGTTATCTATCTATCATGAACAATTATTAAAACACTATAAAACTTTTTTACTCATTGGAGGTATGCCAGAAGTAGTGGCAAAATATGCGGGCAAAAATAAAATCTCAGAAATTCAAGACACTTTAGATGACTTAATTATTTCTATGAAAGCAGATTTTGTGAAATATAAAAAACGAATCCCTTCCAGTAGAATTTTAGAGATATTTGAATCTGTTGCTGCTCAAATGGGCGGAAAATTTGTACTAAAAAATGCAAGCAATACCATTAATCACCTACAAATTAAAGAAAGTTTAGAGTTACTAATAATGGCAGGTTTGGTAATTCCTGTAACACATACATCGGCAAATGGAATACCACTTGGAGCAGAAAGTGATATTAAAAAGCGAAAAATGTTATTGCTTGATACAGGAATATTTCAAAGAATACTTGGGTTAGAAATTGCCGATATTTTACTTGAAAATGATTTTGATGTCATCAATAAAGGTTCAATTGCAGAGTTATTTGTGGGCTTGGAATTGGTAAAATATCATTCGACAAATTCACCAAAGCAACTTTTTTATTGGCACAGAGAAACCGCAAGTAGTAATGCTGAAGTTGATTATGTAGAACAAAAACAACAAGATATAATACCAATAGAAGTAAAAGCATCTGGAAAAGGGAGTATGCAAAGTTTGTATCAGTTTTTGAGTGATAAAAACAGGCCTTTCGGAATTAGGGTTTCGACTGAAAACTTTGCTGTATATGATAAAATTAAAGTATATCCAATTTATGCCGTTTCAAATATTGCAAATCTGTAAGGGTTAAATAATTTGGCTCTAAATGATTTTGTTTGGGTAAATAGGGCTTGCTTAAAAACTCGCTTACCTATTAATCTTTACTTTCATTCTAATATTTGTCACTTTTTTCCTTGATGAAAAAAGTAACCAACGAAAATCAAGACTGTATAAAAAATGCTAAAATTTGCTCCATTACGCTGAAACAAAACAAACTCGCCCCCAAATTTGTTGAAAACACAAAATAATCGAGTGGCTCAAACAGTGTTTTGTTTTTAACCGCTTCATGGAGCAAATTTCTTAACGCATTTTTTATAAGGTCGAATGCAAGACAATTCAAAGATTGCGCATAATTTGCTTGCATTTTACAGTCTGTTTTTAATCATAATTTACTGATATTAAAAATTTTAATGATTTTTCAGCAGATCCTAAATAATATTGATTATGTATTTTAAATACAAAACTGAGCTGTATTTAAATCATTTTTGGTTGGTGATTGCATTTTAATAGGAAGATTAAATTAAGCCTTCAATAGTATTAAATCTCTTTAAGTAATTACCTACATACAAATTATAGACATAAGGTATGGCTAATTCGCTTTGCGTTAGCGGGAGAGGCTTTGTTTGAGCTCATTTTTCTTGTGGGTTGAGGTTATCTTTTAATACGCTATGATTTGACCACAAGAAAAAAAGCGAGTGCCGATCACGCGACCCGAAGGGTAACGCCCTAATTCATTTATTTAATATCAATCAAACCTACCCACAATAAATCATCTACCACCAATAATTTACCCTTAAATTCAAACATCACTAAATTTAAATTTATCAGCTTTGCTCAAGGTTGTCATTCTTCAAAAGGATGCCGACCTTTTGCTTTAAAAATCAATTTTAGCTTGTAGGGTTTTTGAGGAAATTTAAAACTTGAAAACAAAAAGCCTTCTGCTAAATTAATTAACAGAAGGCTTATATGATGTTTAATAGTTATCAAATCTTGACGACTCGTTAACTGTAAACTAAAAAACTAGTAACGATATTGATCCATTTTGAATGGTCCAGCTACTGGAACACCGATATACGCTGCTTGATCAGCTGACAATACATCAAGTTCAGCGCCAACTTTTGCCAAATGCAAAGCCGCTACTTTTTCGTCCAAATGTTTTGGAAGCGTATATACTTGATTTTCGTATTTGTCATTGTTTAACCATAACTCTAATTGAGCCAAGGTTTGGTTAGTGAATGAGTTAGACATTACAAATGAAGGGTGGCCTGTAGCGCAACCTAAATTTACTAACCTACCTTCAGCAAGAACGATTACTTCTTTGCCATCGATAGTGTAGATGTCAACTTGAGGTTTAATTTCATTTTTAGTATTGCCATAAGCACCGTTTAACCAAGCCATGTCGATTTCAGTATCGAAGTGACCGATATTACAAACGATTGCTTTGTCTTTCATGCTACGGAAATGACGTTCAGTGATGATGTCTTTGTTACCGGTAGTGGTTACGAAGATATCGCCAATTTTAGCCGCATTGTCCATTTTCATTACTTGGAAACCTTCCATTGCCGCTTGAAGCGCACAAATAGGGTCAATTTCAGTAACAATAACACGTGCACCTGCACCTTGTAATGATTTTGCAGAACCTTTTCCTACATCACCAAAACCAGCTACAACCGCTACTTTACCAGCCATCATGACATCTGTAGCACGACGAATCGCATCTACACAAGATTCTTTACAACCATAAAGGTTATCGAATTTTGATTTGGTAACGGAGTCATTTACATTAATTGCAGGCATTGTTAAAGTACCCGCTTTCATTCTTTCATACAAACGGTGAACACCAGTAGTGGTTTCTTCAGATAAACCTTTGATACCAGCCACCAATTCAGGAAAGTGGTCTAACACAAGGTTAGTCAAATCGCCACCATCATCAAGAATCAAGTTCAATGGTTGTCTGTCTTCGCCAAAGAATACTGTTTGTTCGATACACCAGTTAAATTCTTCTTCGTTCATACCTTTCCAAGCATAAACTGGAATACCAGCAGCAGCAATAGCCGCAGCAGCATGGTCTTGTGTAGAGAAAATATTACATGATGACCAAGTTACCTCTGCACCCAAAGCCACCAATGTTTCAATTAAAACAGCGGTTTGAATGGTCATGTGTAGGCAACCTGCAATACGAGCACCTTTCAATGGTTTTGAAGCACCGAATTCAGTACGCAAAGACATTAGGCCAGGCATTTCAGCTTCAGCCAATTTTATTTCTTTTCTTCCCCAGGCAGCCAAAGACATGTCTTTCACTTTGTAAGGTACATAAGTTTGTGTCATTATTTTTATTGGTTATTTGATGAATTCAATCACAAAAATACATAATTGTTTTGGGCAATTAAAGCATAAATATATTTTGTTTGTGATTTTTTTTAAGGTCACCCTTTATTGTTAATATATTGTCGAAAAATTGGATTAGGAACGGTCTACCTATAATAACTTTTAAAATTTAGGTAGCCAACCACAATATCATTGACCGTTCCAGGAATTCTATAATACACAATGACGTCGTAATTGTTTTCAGTTTGTACATAACTTCCTTCTAGCAAGGTTCATTTTTAGGGTTTTCTTTGTTTTTAATGACGTATTCATAATTGTAATAACCCTGTTTCAAGGGAATTTTGAGCTTATAGCAGGTACAAACAGAGTCATAATTCATCGCAAATTTATTTTGTAACTCCCAATTACTTAATTCTCCAAAAACATACACTTTCGATTCTATCAAATCTTCTTTTAATTTTAGCCTAAAGTTGGTCGGAATATAATCGGCATTGATAAATCCATCGCCCGTTTCTTTTTTTTCTATGATAAATTTACCATTGATGTCGGGTTGTTGGTTATAAGCAGGGAAGTTGCGTGTTTTGTCTTCCATGATATTTGCTTCAATTTTGCCATTTCCCCTTTGGATATTTTCCATATTAACCCCTGGAGTAATGACACTTCTGGTGTCAAATGAGCGCCATTCGTTTCCCCCAAGAAATGTATTTTCTCCTGAGAAATAGGCATAATCTAAGGTCTTTTCAAATTCTCTGATGTAAAGAGGACGAAGGTTATAAATGGCATTGTCCCATCTGTAATTTTGGCGAATTACTACTTTGATATCTTGAGGAGAAATGATGTTCATAGACGCGTAATTGATGCTTAAATCAATTTGTTGGTGGGTTTCGCGTTGTGATCCCATGGTCGAATACCGTACTTTATTGCCAATAACCAATGGGTCAGCATAAATGACCATTCTTTTGCTCAAGACATGTTCGTCTGGGTTACCGTCTCTTGAAACCACGACGACATAATTGCCAGTTACTTTAACCCTTGGGATAAAAAATTTATAATGCAAATAGGGTACGAGTGTATTGATGGATACACTGTAGGTGTTGATTAAGAAGTCATTATAATCATACAGGTATTGTATTTCACTTAACATCGAGGGCGTCCAGTCGGCATTACAATGAATGATTCTGGCATTGTAAGTGGTGTAATTTGTACCTAGGTCATCAAATTCTAACAGTAAAGGACTTGTTTGTGAAATATGGGAGAGGGCAGGTTGTAAAATATCGTTTGGGTTGTTTGTAAATGGATATAACAGAGGCGTCCTAATCCTTTCTTCGTAACAGAGGTCTTCGTATTTTAAGGGCTTTTTGCTATAATAACTTACCGTTTGACTACCGCCAGTACCTTGTTGTGAAACGGGAACGCAGGCGGATAAAAAGTAAATGGAGAACAATAGTATGAACAGTGTATTTCTCATTTTTAAAGTTTAAAGTTTTTAATAAAGCGTTCTCAGTTTTTTTAAAACGCTAAACTGAGAACCCCCCACGTTATACTAGCTTTTCTCCAACTTCTCAATGTCCAATACCAACGCTTCCCAAGACGCATTTAGGGCAATCAGTTGTTTGTTGGTTTTGTCAAATTTTTCATTGGCAACGCTGAGTTTATCGACATTGCCATATACTTCAGGCTTAGACAATTCTTCTTCAATCAGTTTTTTGGCATCTTCCAATGCTTCAATTTGATTTTCAACTTCAATCAATTGGTGTTGCAATTTTTTGATTTCTTTGCGGGTCAAATCAGTTTGCACTGGTGCCACAGGGGCAGGCGCTAATTTTGCTTCTTTTTTTAATTCAGCTTTAGAGGGTGCATTGCGTTCTTTTTCTTTGCGCCACACTTCATATTCGTGGTAGGTGCCTGGGTATTCTTTGATTTCTTCGTCTTCGATGTACCAAATTTTGGTAGCAATTTGCGTTATAAAATGTCTATCATGAGAAATAGCGACAAATGTGCCTTCATATTGTATCAATGCCTGGATCAGAATATTCACCGACATCATGTCAAGGTGATTGGTAGGCTCATCGAGCAATAAGAAGTTGGCTTCAGAAATCAAGGTTTTGGCCAAAGCCACGCGCGATTTTTCGCCACCCGACAGTACTTTAATTTTCTTAAAAGCATCATCCCCAGAAAACAAGAAACAACCCAAAATGCCCCGCAATTCCATTTCTGTTTTTTTACTTCCAGCGGCAGCGAGTTCTTCTAATAAGGTATTTTCAATGTTTAAAGATTCTAATTGGTGCTGTGCAAAAAATGATTTCACCACGTTGTGGCCTTCTCTTCTTTCGCCATCAATTTCTTCACCGCCATCAATAATTCTCAACAAAGTAGATTTCCCTTTTCCGTTGGCTCCAATCAAGGCGATTTTGTCACCTCTTTCAATCACCCCATTGGCGCCTTTTAAAATGGTGCGAGGAGGGTAACTTTTATTGATATTTTCTAAGTGAAGTACGTATCTGCCTGGGTGATTGGTAAAGTTAAATTTGAAATTTACTTTGGCCGATTCATCCATGACATCATCTATAATATCCAAACGTTCTAGGGCCTTTACACGCGATTGTACAAGCGATGCTTTGGAAGCTTTTGACCTAAATCTTTCAATAAATTTTTCGGCTTGTTTGATTTGACTTTGTTGGTTTTCAAAAGCGCCTTTTTGAATCTCCTTGCGCAGTTCTTTTTCTTCTAAGTAGAAGCTGTAATTCCCTGCATATACATTGAGTCTGCCATTTTGAACTTCCACGATGCTGGTTACCGCACCATCTAAAAACTGTCTATCGTGCGAAACAATAATCAAAGCGCCTTCATAAGAGCTCAGGTAATTTTCTATCCATTGAATAGAAGGTAAATCCATGTGGTTGGTAGGCTCATCGAGCATCAACAAAGATGGTTTTTGCAACAGCAATTTTGCCAACATGACACGCATTCTCCAACCACCTGAAAATTCTTTTAAAGGACGAGGTAAATCTTCGGTTGTAAATCCAAGACCTTCCAAAATTTCTTCGGTCTTGTTTTGCATGTTATAACCATCCAAACGATCAAATTCATCTTGAAGTTTGGCTAATTTATCTACTTGCTTGTCTTCGTAATTCACTTCCATTTCATGAAGTACTTCGTCGATTTCTTTTTGAACTTGTACCGCACGCTCAAAGGCTTGCATGGCCACATCCAAAATACTATCGTCGGACAAATACGACATCAAATCTTGGTTCAGGAAACCAATTGTACATTCATTGCTCTTGCTAATGTTTCCTCCATCGGGTTGGTATTCTCCATTAATGATTCTTAATAAAGTAGATTTACCTGTTCCATTGGCGCCAATAAGCCCTATTTTATCTTTTGGTTTAATATGCAAAGAAGCTTCATCATACATTGCACGACTGCCAAAATAGAAAGAAAGGTTACTGATAGATAGCATTAGGTTGTTGTTTCTAGAAATGAATTTTTAACGAATTACAAAAATACGATTAAACACGGGAATAATGGTGTGCTGTGTATAGTTTTTAATTATAAGTCAATAATAGCCCTTTTTGCATCCAATTGCTTCCTCCCAAACCCAATGAATCCTTCCTTGAAAAGGGTATTGTTTATGTTGCAAAGTAATTTGATAAGATTTAGGGGCAAGGAGGATGTTCGTTAATATAGTTTACTAACAATACTGGTTTCGCTAATGTTTCAATTTCGTCAGGGGTATAGTATTGGTAATCTTTGAGTTGAATGGCTTCCATGGTTTCCATGACGATAAATTGTGCCTGTATTTTTTGATGGGTGAGCACATGTCGGTACGTGGACGAAACCATTTTGATTTTGTGAGGATTTTGACTTGTGATTTTGAGTAAATGATTGTGCTCAAAAAGGGTAGCCAAGTCCATTAATTGATTGGTTTCAATTAAGTAATAATCATTCAACCCTTTCCAAATATCTTTGTCAGTACGTTCATGAAGAAGTTGTTTGCCTTGGTGTTCAAAAATGATGTAATGGAAAAACCGTTCTTTAATTTTTAGCTTTTTAATTTTTACGGGAAGCAAGTGTTGGGCTTCGTGTTGGTAAGCGAAACAAGTCAATTGCAAAGGGCAGTTGTGACAAGAAGGATTTTTGGGAGTACATTGCAGGGCTCCAAACTCCATGATGCCTTGGTTATATGTGGCTGCTTGTGTATCGGGTAAGAGTTTATTGGCCAAAAGTGTAAATTGTTTAGCACCAGCAGGAGAAGCGATGTCTGTGTCAATGCCAAAATACCTTGCTAAAACCCTGAACACATTGCCATCGACTACAGCCACTTTTTCATCATAAGCAAAGGAGGCAATGGCCGCAGCGGTATATTGGCCTACTCCTTTAAGGGAAAGTAAATCTTGGTAGTTGCTGGGGAATTTTCCATTAAGTTTTGTGGCGATATATTGTGCGGTAGCATGCAGATTTCTGGCCCTAGAATAGTATCCCAAGCCTTGCCAAAGTCTTAAAACTTCTTGTTCTGGCGCTTGGGCAAGGGCAAATACATCTTCAAATTGGGAAGTAAAAGCCAAATAATAAGGTAATCCTTGATTTACGCGTGTTTGTTGAAGCATTATTTCTGATAACCATATATAATACGGATTGTGGGTGTTACGCCAAGGCAAATCTCTTTTATGGTCTGAATACCAGTTTGTTATGATTTTATGGAAGGGTTCTTTTTTCACAAAGTGCTAATTTTCAAGGTGTCATAAACTGCTATTTAAAAAAAATAAAGTCAAAAAGTAACGAAATTCTTTTTAATTTAGAAACAACCGTATAAATTTGTAACCCCTTCAAAAGTTTTGGAGGAAAGAAATTATTCAATAACCTTAAAGTCAACAAGCAAGTGACAAAAGCAGAAGTAATCGCAGAAATAGCTGAAAAAACAGGAATCGAGAAATCGGATGTATCAGCAAGCATTGAAGCATTTTTCACCGTAGTGAAAAACTCAATGGCGAATGGTGACAATATCTATGTAAGAGGATTTGGTAGCTTTATCAACAAGAAAAGAGCTAGAAAAATTGCTAGAAACATTTCTAAAAATACGGCTATCGTAATCGATGAACACTACATTCCAAGCTTCAAACCAGCGAAAGAATTTGTGCTTAAAGTTAAAACTAGTGTTGCTGCAACAGCTGCTGTTGCTGCAAAGTAATTTATTTATATACCAGTAGTTGACTGAATCAAATTAAAAATGACAAAATCCCAGGTAGTTTTGGTTGTAATATCGATTGCCGCGGTGGTTTTGCTTTTTAATCTTCCAAAGAAAGCTTTGAAAGACGGTAAGAGTGAAAAAGTTACTCAGCCAACTGCTGGTTCTTCTCCTTCAGCATCTCATGATGATACCCACGCATCTCATGATCATGCGCCAGATTTAATGGAAGATGAGAAAATCTTAATAGCAAAGCTCAAGAAAGCTTTAGTAAATGAGGGAGTACTCAATAAAAAGGTTACATTAGCAGATTCGGTAGCTGCTAAGTATCGTCAAAACTTTATGTACGACAGTGCAGCCAAGTATTACGATATTGAAATTCAATTGAAACCAAGCAAATCTAGTTTGGTAAAGGCAGGTGATAATTATTACGAAGCTTTCAATTTTACTACAGACGAAAAGCGTTCTACTGCTTATGCAGAGAAAGCGAGGGAAATATACCAACAACTGCTTCAGCAATATCCTGAAGACCTTGATTTGAAATCGAAAATGGCCATGACTTTTGTGGCAAGCCCGAATCCAATGCAAGGTATTTTGATGCTGAGAGAAGTATTGGCCAAAGATGCTAACCATGAGTTGGCGATTTATAATTTGGGTGTATTGTCGGTTCAGTCTGGCCAATACCAAAAAGCGGTAGATCGTTTTACGCAATTAGCGAAAGTGAACCCTACTAATGCCAAAGCCTATTTTTATTTAGGTGTTTGTTACAAAGAACTTGGTGATGCGGTAAAAGCAAAAATCAATTTTGAAAAAGTGAAAAATCTTGAAAAAGATCCTTCTGTAATTGCAACGGTTGATGGTTATTTAAAAGAATTAAAATAGTTTCACATTAAAATATTACAACTATGCCTTGCGGTAAAAAAAGAAAACGTCATAAGATTGCCACGCACAAAAGAAAGAAAAGACTTAGAAAAAACAGACATAAGAAAAAGTAATTTTTGAAATTACACTTCTTTAATAAAATCATAGGAGTCGGGATGTTTTATACATCCCGACTATTTGTGTTTATGTCTTACTAAGTAAATTCTTCAACGTTGAGTAATGAATTATATATTAATTCTACACCGAAAGGTGATAGAATTGCGCTATTGCAAAATAAGCGTCTTGTAGAATTCCACGTGGAGAGCAATGCGAACAGCTTTACTGTTGGCGATATTTACCTTGGTAACGTTACTAAGCTTGTACAAGGATTGAATGCTTCTTTCGTGGACGTAGGTTACGAAAAAGATGCCTTCCTTCATTACCATGATCTTGGCCCTCAAATTAAGTCTTTGAACAAATATGTTAAATCTGTTCAAAACAATACGCCAGGGGTTGGTTTCAAATTGGCAGGCTTTAAAGCTGAAACGGATATTGACAAATTGGGGAAAATAGGACAAGTCCTAACCCGCAATCAAAATATTTTAGTACAGGTAGTAAAAGAACCGATTTCTACGAAAGGCCCTCGTCTTTCTTGTGAAATTTCTATTGCAGGCCGATACATCGTATTGGTGCCATTTGCAAATTCGGTAAGTGTTTCTAAAAAAATTGCAGACAAAGATGAGCGCAACAGGCTTTCGAGATTGATACAATCTATCAAACCCGAAAATTTTGGTGTCATTATCCGTACGGTTGCAATGGGTAAAGATGTTGCTGAACTCGATAAGGATCTTAAAGGATTGCTTAAAAAATGGGAAGACGGTTTTAAAGCCCTTAAAACTGCTCGTCCGCGCGACAAAGTAATTGGAGAAATGAACAGAGCAAACTCTATTCTTAGAGATTTGTTGAATTCAAGCTTCGATGGAATTGTGGTAGATAGCAAAGAAATCTACGACGAAATTAAAACCTACATCAGAACAATTGCCCCAGACAAAGAGAAGATTCTAAAACTTCACTCTGGCAAGCAAAAAATGTTCGAAGAGTATGGTATTGAAAAACAGGTAAAGGCACTTTTCGGGAAAACCGTGAGCTTGCCTAACGGTGGATACTTAATTATCGAACATACAGAAGCCCTTCATGTGGTAGATGTAAACAGTGGTAATAAGTCGAACTCCGAATCTGATCAAGAAGAAACGGCCTTGTCTGTAAATGTTGATGCGTGTCGCGAAGTGGCCCGTCAGCTCAAATTGCGTGACTTAGGTGGCATTATTGTGGTCGATTTCATTGACATGAAAAGCCAAGATAATCGTAACTTCTTATTTGCCAAAATGAAAGAAGAGATGGAGGGCGATCGCTCTAAATTTACCATTCTGCCTTTGAGTAAATTTGGTTTAATGCAAATTACCCGTCAGCGTGTAAGACCTCAATTGGATATCACCAATTTAGAAACTTGCCCTACTTGTAATGGCACCGGAACGGTTAATGCCAGCATTAACATTCCTGATCAAATTGAACAACAACTCGATTTCGTGTTTTTCAAACAAAACGAATCTAAGGTGTTAATCACCTTACATCCTTTCTTGCATGCTTATTTTACAAAAGGCTTTATTTCTATTCGTATGAAATGGTTCTTTAAATATAAAAAATGGGTAGAATTGATGAAAGATAGTTCTTTAGGCCTTACCGAATATACCTTTATTAATGGTTTAGGAGAAGAAATTGAATTAAAATAATCCTTAAAGTCCCGACCAAAATCGGGACTTTTTTTTATCTTGCAACATGGAACATAACCAAGATTTGATACTGGCAGAATTAAATGCTGCTAACGATGTGTTAAATAACTTTTTAGGAAAAACTCAAAACCTTGAGGCTATCAATGCTGCCGCTGAATTACTTGTCAACGCTTTCAAAAATGGAGGAAAAGTTTTGGCTGCTGGCAATGGTGGATCGCATTGTGATGCCATGCATTTTACAGAAGAACTTACCGGTCGCTACCGTGAAGATAGAAAACCTTTTCCTGCCATTGCCATCGCAGAACCTGCTTATATGTCTTGTGTTGCCAATGACTTTGGCTATGAAAGTGTATTTGCACGTTATGTAGAAGCTTTAGGAAATAAAGGGGATGTTTTTTTGGCCATCAGCACCAGTGGTAACTCTACCAATATCATCAAAGCCGCAGAATTAGCCAAGCGTAATGGCGTAAAAGTAATTGCCTTAACCGGGAAAAATGGGGGGCAACTTGCCGACTTATGTGATGTCGAAATCAGGGTAGCGCACAATGGCTATGCCGATAGAATCCAGGAAGTACACATCAAAGTAATCCATATTTTGGTGATGCTTGTTGAAAAAGCTTTCGCAGATCAATAAACTTTGTTGGGACTCATCTCCTCTACTCCATAGGTTTCACCTATGGTTATGTAGGTTGGACGCTTTCGCGTCGTGGGTGTCTCCTCTCCATAGGTTTCGCCTATGGTTATGCAGGTTGGACGCTTTCGCGTCGTGGGTGTCTCCTCTCCATAGGTTTCGCCTATGGTTATGCAGGTTGGACGCTTTCGCATCGTGGGTGTCTCCTCTCCATAGGTTTTAGCTATGGTTATGTAGGTTTGACGCTTTCGCGTCGTGGGTGTCTCCTTTCTATAGGTTTCACCTATGGTTATGCAGGTTTGATGCTTTCGCGTCGTGGGTGTCTCCTCTCCATAGGTTTCAGCTATGGTTATGTAGGTTTGACGCTTTCGCGTCGTGGGTGTCTCCTTTCTATAGGTTTCACCTATGGTTATGTAGGTTTGACGCTTTCGCGTTGTGGATGTCTCCTTTCTATAGGTTTCACCTATGGTTATGTAGGTTTGACGCTTTCGCGTCGTGGGTGTCTCCTTTCCATAGGTTTCGCCTATGGTTATGCAGGTTTGACGCTTTCGCGTCGTGGGTGTTCTATCAATTTAATGGTGCCATTTTGCAAGCATATCCCAAACAACCACACCCAAACTCACCGATACGTTTAAGGAATGTTTTGTGCCATATTGTGGAATTTCTATCACCTTGTCTGCCTGATTGATAAGCTCTACCTCAACACCGTCGACTTCATTTCCAAAAATGAGCGCGTATTTTTTGCCTTTTTCTGGTACAAAATCGAGTAAAGAAATACTGTTTTCTACTTGTTCTATGGCGCATATTACCCAACCTTCGGCTTTCAATTGTGTTATAATTGAACTGGTTTCGTCGACATATTCCCATGTCACAGATTCGGTGGCTCCAAGTGCTGTTTTGTTGATTTCTCTATTGGGTGGGGTACCAGTTATCCCACACAAATATATTTTAGCGATGCTAAATGCATCAGCCGTGCGAAAGGCAGAGCCAACATTGTGTAGGCTTCTCACATTGTCTAGTACGATACAAATAGGGTATTTTTCTTGGTTTTTAAATTCCTCCACCGAAACCCTATTCAACGCTTCCATTGAAAGTTTTTTCATTAATAGGTATCAATAATATGTTACCAAAAGCAGTTATGTTAACTGCCGATAGTTTAGTTTTTTACAAACTTAACAAAATACGACTGATTCTCCATTTGTAATTCAACGATATAAATATCCGTGGGTAAATCAGCAATGTTATGAATGGTGTTTTTGCTTAAATTAGTAGAGGAGTGGTACACTAATTTCCCCGTGATGTCTCGAATATGAATTTCATAATTTTGACTCATGTCGGGCCCCAAGATATGAATTTCGTCTTTGCTTGGGTTAGGTACTACTGTATATGGTGAGTTATGGATTTCATTGAATGACACACTAGAATCGGCATGGTACACCAAGGCCAAACGCGCATCTGTATAATTTTGATCCGCAACTTGTATGGGCATAGAGAAGCTGGTACAGTTTGATGTGGTAACACTTACTTTGTAGGTGCCATTAAAATTGATTTTTAATTTTTCTTGTGTGGCGCCTTCTAATTTATACTCGTTGATATACCATTGTACCGAGGCATTGATTGGGGCTGTCGTTTGCAAATACCCTTCTTTGGTACCAATACCATTTGTGGTAATCATAGGAGCGGTTTCAAAAACATTCGATGCAATAGTGTAAGCATTTGATGGTCTGCAGTAGGCTTCATTAAGGGTGTAAATGCCATACGTAAGCACAGGCAACGTATCGTTGGTGGCGCCAATAATCAATCTTCCATTGCGATACCATTGGTAATTGGCACTGCTTTCTTGATTGCTTACTACAAGTTGTAGGGTATTGGCATTGCAATTATACACCCCTATTTGGTCAATAATCGGATTGGTGGTTCTTCCTCCTGATGATTGTACAATAATTTTGGTCGGGCTTACTGGTGCAATGGTGGCACTACAATTTAAATCTTTAATGGCTGTTAATTGGTAATTGGCATCATTGCTTGGATTGACCAGTAAGGTATAGTTTTGTGTGCTAAAGGCAGGAGTGGTTTTTTTATTGCCATTTTCAGAATATTCAATTGTCCAGGTAGATGCTGGTCCGGTAATGCTTAATTGTAACGAAGCGGAGGCTCCTTTACAAATTACGTCGCTTCCTAATACAGTCATACTTGCTGTTGGAGGAGTATTCACCGTGATGGTAGCGGATTTTCCTGTAGTAGTATTGGTACAATTACCCGTACTTACCGACACGAGGTTATACTTGGTCGTTTTTGTTGGACTTACTGCAATTGTTTTTGAATTCGTAGTCGCATAAGCTGAATCATATTGTAATCCATCATGGTATTTTACTTTAAAATTGGCACTGCCTGTAAAGTTGAAATGCAATTTTGCCTCAGCCCCAGTACAAATAGTAGTGTCAACACCTATGGTTGCATTAGGTTTTGATACCGTTTTAACGGAAGCACTACCCGAAACAGAAGTCGTGGACAAACAATTGCTGGCATCTTTTACACTAACCAAACTATAGTTTATACTAGTTGGATAAACTATACCACTCATATAATAGGGGTTGGTAGTAATATTACTGATCGGAAAACTGCCTGCTCCTTTCGAATATTCTATGGTCCATGGCGAGGTACCTGTTAAGGCTATTTTGATTTTGTTAGAGGTTAAACCAGTACAAATGGTATCTATACCACTAATCACGGCTGTTGGGGTAGTGAAAAGTTTAACGGTTAGTGTTACGCTATTGCTCGTATCACTATTCACAATACAACGGTAATGGAAATTATTCATACCAAAACCAACCGTGTTAATGGTTAAGGTATCATTATCAGTGCCTTTGTACAGGGCCGAATTTGAAATAGACACAAAGCCTGTTCCTTCATTTACCTGCCATTGAAAACTACTGCCACTGATTGCTTTCACGATAAAGGTGCTAAGACTGCCATTGCAAGCCAAGGTATCTTTGGCTTGTTCAAGAATAGTACTAAGTACGGTGCCACTTGGAATTGCATAATATACGGTATCTGCACCGGTGCTTGTGCCACGAATATTGCTGGCATTAATGGTTCCTGTAGGTGTTAATGCGGCAATTCTTATATAAAAGGTGGTGGTGGGTACTTCAAAGTTATTGGGTGGAAAACTTATGGTTGACCCATACGAACCCAATTGACTTAGTCCTATTTCATAGCCTTTGGGTGCAACAATAATTACATTATCAACAAGATTAGTTCCTGTTACGCTGCATGTGTTGGGTGCACTTGCGGTGCCGTGATTGGTTGATAAAGAAGTAATAAGTCCAGTGATTGTAATTGTTGGTTTTCCAAGGATAGGCGCAGGTACAATTTCTCCAGAGGCTAATTGGGTAGCGGGATAAAATAAACCAGTTTTGTAAAATTTAATTTGAGCTACTTTAGTTGGACTTAAATCGGCACTTGCTCCAATAAATAATTTTGGATCTGAATTACTAGCAGCGGTTTCATCGTAACCACCTTTCCAACCATGAATTGTTAATGTGTCTCCTGCATTCCAAATTTCGCCATTGCTTGAAGCAAATACAAGAGATTGATAATCTTGTTCTAACGAAATAAGAGAAGAGTCAGAAAGTATCAATTCACCTAAATATTCTGTATTTCCGGCAGTAGTTATAAGTCCCCCCCCATTAAAGTTTACTTTACTTACATTAGGAATTACTTCTGCTGAGGTTAATTTAATTGTTCCTTTGGTGATTGTAGTGGTTCCTAAATAATTATTTTGCCCATCTAAGAGTAGCACATTATTGCCATTTTTGATAATACCTCCTTTACCACTAATAATACCCCAAAAATTAATTGTATCACCATTGATATCAAAAGTAATATCATATCCACCATTGTCTATATTACTATTAAAACCCAATCTTCCAGACGAAGAAGTAGCAATTTTTGAAGGATTTGTAAACGTAATATCATGGTTGAATATAGTAGTTTTATTACTGCTAGTAGTAATAGCAGTAAAACCACCAGTCAATTTGATAGGGTTACCATTCAACTTAAAAGTATCTGCAGTTGCAGAGAAACCAATTGAAACAAACGCAGTATTTGTAGGAAAATCATTGTTCGGATTGAGTCTCACCTTGCCATCAAACACCAAAGTATCCCCTGCTATAGGAGCAATATCTCCCACCCAGTTTGCTGCAGTGGTCCAATTGTCATTGGC
>JBIKPL010000160.1:0-6530 GCA_044357485.1 Cytophagales bacterium | reverse complement strand
TGAAATTCAATCATTAACTACCTTGTTTCAAAATGCTATTTTTGAAAACAATCACATGCTCCCCGATCGTGATGAAGCCGTGAGGGCTTTGTTAGATTTAATATTAATTCAATGCAAACGATGCTATCCGCCTCAAAACAATGAAGGCACTTGGAGCAAATCGCGTTTGTTGGTGAAAAGGTTTAAACAATTGATTGAGGAAAAATGTCAAGAAAACTTAGCCGTAAAAGCCTATGCCGCATTATTGGGGGTGAGTGCAAACCACCTCAGTGAAACCGTAAAAACAATAACAGGTCGAACTTCTACTGATTTAATCAATGATCGTATGGTGATGGAAATCAAAAGAATGCTTGCCCATACCGATCTTAGCATTTCCGAAATTGCCTTTCGTTTAAACTTCGCCGACCAGTCATATTTTTCGAAATACTTTAAAAAACTTTGCCAACAATCGCCACTTGCCTTTAAAAATAAGGTGGGAGAATAATAGGTTTTGACAGCAAAATTAAAAAATTATTACGCTGATGGCGATCAATATCGAGGTTCAAATGCTCCGTACTATTGGGTACTTGGCTTGAAGGATAGCAATGAAAAGTCCGCAGTACACGCCCAAATCTTACCCTGCTGAACCCTTTTTTAAAAGCCCTTTATCATATCGCTTGATTTGCATACAAGGTACAATGGCCACGTTTCGTCTATAAAATTCAAAAAACCTTCACCTTAAAATTTCAATCATAAACGATTCATTATCAATCATAAATCGAGTTTTTCAACAGCCTAATAAAGCCATTCATTAAATATCCTTTCAAAAACACTCCATACAAACCCTTACATTGTTAAAAATCAAGCATTAAACAGTTTTTCAGCTTAGCCTATTAATTTTATCAAAGTTTCAAAATAGACAAAGGTAGAATTTACCAAAGTTTTTGTACTTTTGAATCTTCATTTAATCGAACACCTTGGCCTTGATGGCTATCAATTGCATATATCAAAAATGGGAAAAGAAGTTAGAGTAAGATTTGCGCCTAGTCCAACAGGAGCGTTACACATTGGTGGGGTTAGAACCGCATTGTATAATTACCTATTTGCTAGAAAAATGGGTGGTACCATGATCCTAAGAATCGAAGATACCGACCAAACGCGTTTTGTGCCAGGAGCCGAAGACTACATCAAAGAAGCCTTGGCTTGGGTAGGCATAACTTTAGATGAAAGTCCATGGGTAGGTGGCCCACATGCGCCTTACAGACAGTCGGAACGCAAACCCATGTACATGGAATATGCCAAACAGCTGATAGACAATGATTTTGCCTATTATGCTTTTGATACGGCCGAAGAATTGACGGAAATGCGTGAGCGTTTAAAAGCCGCTAAAGTGGCAACGCCTCAATACAATTCTATTACCCGTAATACCATGAAAAACTCGATTACTTTGCCTCACGACGAAGTACAAGCCAAATTGGCTGCCGGAGAACCTTATGTAATACGCCTTAAAGTGCCTCGCAAAGAAGAAGTAAGACTCAACGACATGATTCGTGGTTGGGTAATGGTACACTCTTCTGCCATTGACGATAAAGTATTGATGAAATCTGACGGCATGCCAACCTACCATTTGGCCAATGTAGTTGATGATCATTTAATGGGTATATCACATGTAATTCGTGGGGAAGAATGGTTGCCTTCTGCACCTTTACACGTGTTACTGTATAAATATTTAGGTTGGGAAGCCACCATGCCACAATTTGCCCATTTGCCATTATTGTTAAAACCTGATGGCAATGGAAAATTGAGTAAAAGAGATGCTGATTTGCAAGGATTTCCGGTATTTCCTTTAGAGTGGAAATCACCTGAAACAGGAGAAATGGCCATGGGTTTCAGAGAAGAAGGATATTTGTCAGAGGCAATGACCAATTTCTTAGCTTTTTTAGGATGGAACCCAGGTACAAGTCAAGAAATATTTTCTATGGAGGAATTGATTGAAGCTTTTTCAATTGAAAGAGTAGGAAAATCGGGCACCAAATTCGACATCAACAAAGCCAAATGGTTCAACCAACAATACATCAAAAGTAAAACTGATGAAGAATTGGGGGTATATTTATTAGAAGCATTGGCCAAAGCAAACATTACTTGTGAACCGCTAAAAGCAGCAAAAATTGCTGGCTTAATGAAAGACAGAATTGTGTTTCCTAAAGATTTGGGAAATGAAGCCATGTATTTCTTTGTTGCGCCAAGCGAATATGAAGCAGAAGTAGTCGCTACCAAATGGACTGAAGAAGCCGTAAAAGTGATTAAAGATTATACTTTAGCCCTTTCAGCCATTGAAACTTTCAATGCCGATACCGCCAAAGTATGTTTCAATGAGGTATTGGTAAAACATGAAACCAAAATGGGCAAAGTGTTTCAAGCCCTACGCCTTGCGGTAACGGGCCACGGACATGGACCAGATTTGATGTTAATCATGGAAATTTTAGGTAAAGAAGAAGTCATCGAAAGATTAAACAAAGCCTTGATTGTAATAGGTTAATAATTAAAGAAGCGAGTAAAACATGTTTACTCGCTTCTTTTTTTAGGAGAATGTTTCAATGCCATTCGATATAATAATTTGGGCTCTAAATGATTTTGTAAGGGCAAATAATATTGATTATGTCTTTGGTAATACAAAACTGAGCGGTTTTTAAAACCATTTTTGGTTGGTAATTGCTTTTTAATTGGCATATTAAATTATGACTTCAATAGTGTTACATCTCTTGAAGTAATTACCTACAAACCAATTTAATTATAGCCATAAGGTAGGTGTAATTCGCTTTGCGTTAGCGGGAGAGGCTTTGTCTGAGCTCATTTTTCTTGTGGGTTGAGGTATCTTTGAATACGATATGATTTGACCACAAGAAAAAAAGCGAGTGCCGATCACGCGACCCGAAGGGTAACGCCCTAATTCATTTATTTAATATCAATCAACCCTACCCACAACAAATCATCTACCACCATAATTTGTTTTCAATATCCTGCAAACGCACTCATGTAATTTGCTGCCAACTTCCTTATTATTTGCCTGGTGAGGAAGGAAACTTCAACATTATTTTTTGAATAATGGCTGACAAGTTTTTTTCGAAATCATAATTATCTTTGACCTTCTCGACACAATACCCCTTCCATAACAACGCATGGGTGTTTTTATCAATCATGTACACCACAATACTGGCCTCTTCAAAACCGAGGGTTTGCAATTCTTTCCCTACCCTTTTCGATCTTCTATAAATAGATTTTTGACCCGCTAAAGCAGTGGTATCTTTATAGTTGTGAGGGTACTTGCTATACACCATCACTTTAGATTGTGTAATCCCTGGTTCAAAATCTACTTCATAATCAAACAATACCGCAGGATTGACTACATCAATATGCATTCCCCTTTCTTTTAAGGCTGCAGTGACAAAATTTTTAACATTCCATTCTATGATTTCACCATCTTCGGTAGCAGTAGTAGCCACCGTTGGTTTCCATGCAAAAGTTTTATATTGATTAAAATCGATATTGGATTCGTATTCGGAATAAAAATGAATTGACTTTTTCGAACATGACATCAATACACTCATAAGCACAATCAATAGGTAGGTGTTTTTCATTTTCTGCAGTGGTTTTCTCTTAAAATGGTGTTTTAACATGCTCAATTTAACGCAATAACACGACATTTACAATAAAAATTTGGTGCATTACCTCTTCAATCACGAGAAAATTTTTCTCATGAAGTGGTTTGTATACTTACGTTAACAAGCCCTGTATCATACAACCATTGCTGGTTTTTTTTCACAAAAGTCGATTCTTCGACGTGCGCAATCAATTGCTTTTCAGCATTCCAATACATCACCTTAAACTTCACTGTTCCTTTGGTAGCGGTAGCTTCACCTCCCGAAGTTGCTAGTATGGTTAAACTTTGCCAGTCATTCGATTTTGCCCACGCAGCCAAGTCCTTTGCAGGGTGTTGCACAATGGAGGTTTGGTTTAAATAATTGGCATTAGCCGTAGCAAAAGCACTGTACCTCGACTTCATTAATTGTAGCGCTGTAAGTGGTAATTGTTGACCGCTGATAAAAACATGGCAACACTGCTCAAAACGCAAGGTTGATCCACAAGGGCAAAGGGTTGATTTCATGCTACAAATAACGTGTATTTGGACAATTTATGCCAATACTATTTTAGAGCGTATTGCTTGTAGGCAGGATGTTGAATCATACCTTAACATCGTTTTTAAATGCTGATTCAAAGATATTCGTGCCATCACTTAGACTTAGATGAACATTTTGGATTCAAGCTGATTTGTTATGCGAAGGTAGGATAAATGAATTAAATAAGGCCGTTTCCGCCGCAGCGGATCGCGCTTTTCAACTCTCATTTTAATTTGTTAACAATGCTTAATTAGGGGCTGCTGGAAAACAGTTTATTTGTTGATTTTGAGAGATTTAAGCTATTGCTTTAACCGTTTAAATGCAAGGGTATTTGATTTTATTAAAGTGGTGCAATAGTTTGATTTAAATAGCATAGATAAGCTATTCATTTCGTAGGGCGTTCCCTTCGGTCGCGTGATCGGCACTCGCTATTTTTCTTGTGGTCAAATCATATCGTATTAAAAAATTACCTCAACCCACAAGAAAAATGAGCTCAAACAAAGCCTCTCCCGCTAACGCAAAGCGAATTAGCCAATCATTTCAATTAAATGGAGTGCTCATTTTAGCATCATAATTTTAAGTGTATTTACTAAAAATGATTTACAAATGATGTAAATTGAGTTTTTCAGCGACCCTAATTAAACGAATTTAATCATCAATATACACCAACAGCATTAGGCTAAAATTTATAGCCTAATCCAATATTTAGATGCGGTGAACTTGCGTATTTTTCGGACCTTATCAAAGGATTTTGTAAATAAGCTAAACCGATGCTAAACTGCCAAATCAATCCAAAAGAGGACGTTCCTTTATAACCAAGCATAAAAGATGGTCCCATTAATGTTTGTTTACACAAAGGCGCATTTGCAGGAATCTGGTATATATGCCGACTCCCAATCAGTTGAGGACCCAGCACTAGCCTATGTTTATTGCCTAATTCTAAAGTCAATCCAATGGCGTAATTCAACCAATAATAATCGTAAGTATTCGTGTCGGTACCACCCAAAGAAATCCCCAAACCAGCAAATGGTGTTAATCGAACCGTTTCCAAAACTACCTGTTGGTACTCTACTAAACCACCGACCCCGCCATATAACACACCTGTTCCCAATTGTATCGCAAAGCCTTGTTGTTGGTATTTGGGGTTTTCTTGTGCTTGCAGTTCAATAACATGCAAACACAACACTAAGAAAATAACTATTTTCATCATAACCTCCTTTAGCATTACGCAAGTTTAATGATGAAAAAAGGAAATACAAATGAGCTTAATCATCCTATAAAAAAATATTTACCCAGCATAACATACATTAAAAATCATTTCGCTTACTGTTTGTCATCAACACATTTATAATATTAATCACCTAAATAGTACATAAAATTTTAGCGATTATTCAAATTATAAACAGTACAACCATGCCTCCTAATGCACTTTTTTTTATTTTATTGGTTTTGATGAGTGTCTCTTTATGCGCTTGTAAGAAAAAATCTGTACCCACAAGTACAAAACAATACTTGGGACATCGATAAAAATGGCATCCCTCATTTTGTAAACACCAATTACATTGATTTAAGTAAAATTAGCAGCATTTCAAAATACCGGTCTTCATTCGGACACGATTACTCCGACTTTACAGAACATTGCAGAAGTATGAAGCATTATTTTGAACCCAAACCCAATACCGACTGGGCAACAATACCCATTTATGCCCCTATCAAAGGTACTATCACAAGGTTAGACATGGAATGGGCCGACACCAAAATAGAAATAGCTTCAGACGATATGCCTGCATTTAGATTTAGTATTTTTCATGTAAATCTATTGGGCAACCGCACCATTGGCGAACACCTCTCGGAAGGAGAATTAATAGGAACCCATATAGGAAATCAAACCATGTCTGATATCGCTGTAATTGTCAATGACCCTAGCCACCAAGGTAGAATGGTGTCTTATTTTGAAACCATCACAGACGAATTGTTGCATGCGTTTATCAGTAGAGGGGCAAAAACTCGGGAAGATTTCCTTATTTCAAAAGCATGGAGAGATGCACACCCGTTGACTTGCGATGGCGAAACTTTTACCAGCACCGACACCATCCAAAACTGGGTGATACTGCAATAATAGCGCACGAATTAACCATTTAGAATTTTAACCGAAAGTCGAGCTTGGCGGAAAAAGCCCTAATTATTGAGTTAAAAACATCATCGATAAAGAAAATATAAATTAGGCAAACAAGTCAATGAATATGCCTGGTGAATATTTCTCAAGCATTAATTTTTCAATTGGCCTATTATCATTAACTTCGTTTAAAAACGAACAAATGTATATCTTATCTTTTAATACCAACGATACCACTGTAGCCATGGAATTTCCAT
>JBIKPL010000017.1:0-17817 GCA_044357485.1 Cytophagales bacterium | reverse complement strand
ACTTGCTTTTGCTTCATTGGTGTTGAGGTCACAACCTTCGTAGGCATCTTTTAATGCGCTATATTGTTTTTGAAATGGTGCTATATCCACAAGTTGATGATTAATAGCATATTGAGCGGCCTCTAAAGTTACTTTGGCCTTATGTCTAGTAAGTGCTACTTGATTAAATATATGTAATTCTGCTTTAGCAGCATCTGACAATCCTTCTTTTTCTTTAACAACACTTAGTTTATTTGCATTTTGAATAGAATCAATAACAGGCTTGCCCAATACAACGATTAAGCGTTCATTTAAAGCCTGTGTTTTAGTTTCTATCGCTCGTGCATTTTGTTCTTTTAACTCCACTTTATCAAATGCAAACTGGTTTAAAATCATGGCTGCTCCAATTAAAGGACCAATAATAGTGGCACTTGAATTTAAACCACCGCATAAACTAATCCTAGAGGAAGCTTTTTCGGGGGCACCTAATACTGTGACATAGGCATTGGCCGCCACTTGCAAAAGTGTAATGCCTGAGGCTATAAAGAAAAGAGAGAACAAAAACAGTTCATAAGATAAAAATTTAGATGCGGGGAAAAAGAACATACACCCAGCACTCACCACACATAGTCCAAAAACGATGGCTTTTTTGTAACCTAATTTATTTATTAACCATGAAGAAGGAATACCCATGATAAAATAAGCCCCAAAAAAGCAAAAATTAATGAGCATCGCTTGTACCCAGCTCAAATGAAATGTATCTTTAAAATGAGGGATTAAAATATCATTTAAAACCGTAATAATCCCGAAAACAAAAAATAACGTTACCATTAATACTAATGGTAACGTGGTATTTTGTCCTTCAGATTTTGTATAATTTATATTGTCGCTGGAAGAGCCAATACTTGCCATGATGATAAATTTTAAATAGTGAAATGAATGTTAACTTAATTTTTGAAGCTTATAAAATTTAACGGCATTGTGCGTATAAATTTTTTCAACAACTTCCATTGGTAAACCTAGACCTTGAAATGGTTTGCTTACTTTCGGACTTGTCATCATTTCAGTGCTAGTAAAATATTTCCAATGTCTATCCCAAATGGCTTTTAAATGTGTTTTAAGCTCTTCATCAGAAAGAGAATTATCATCAATAATATCTGTTCCGTAAATAATTCTATCTTGGTATTTTAAAACAAAGTCTCTCACAACTTCTGGGTCTGTTACAGCCCTGTGTTGCAAATGAGAAATTCTTTCAGCAGTATCGACCATCATGTTTGGGTATTTATCCAATCGTTTGCCTATTTCCTCTACACTCCATTCTAAACTGGCAAAATGACAACCACAAAATTTTAGGGAAGGGTTATTCGTTAACACATTATCCCTGGCTTCGATTTGTGCTTCATAACTTGGGAAATCAGGATGCAAAAACATGTGGTATTCAGGATGTTGTGTAAAATAATCCGTATCTTGTTTAATGGTCATTTTTTCAATTGGAAGCCAACAATTTTTGGGTTCTCCTTGATGGCCAGTAAAATTAATACCGTTGGCAGCCATGTATTTGAAGATAGGATCTATGCGGGCATCGTCGATCATGACCAATTCACCTGCAGCCCCTCTTAATTCCATACCAATATTCTTCCAAATTTTAATAGAAACGGCACCTTTGTCTACGATGCTTTGAATTTTGGCAATTGTATTGGCTAACCATTCGGCTTCGGTAAATCCATCGGCAGGAAAAGTGCCTATGAAATCTAAGCGATTCCCGAATGCTTTTCTTTGGTCAAAAACTATTTGTTCTTGTTCTTGAATAGAAGGGAAAAAATAGATATCCGTATTGATTGTTACAAACCTGAAATTTTCCTCTTTCGCTAATTCAAGCATTGCTGCACGGTTGGTATTGTAGTGAATATGTGCATCCACTTTTTCTAATTGGTAATAAAGGGCTTTATTTTCCATAGTAGTAATAATTTATCTTTAGTGAATGCCAATTAAGCAGTGATTTTGCTAGTGTTTTTAACTACTTCAAACTTTTCAGTTAATAATTCCACCACACTGTTGGTTGCTTTGGGGAATACTTTTCTTAAGTCTATTTCAGTATTATTGATTAATTCTGATTGAAGCGTTTGCATAAACATATTTTTAATTTCTGTAGCCAAGTTTATTTTAACAATACCTCTGGTACATGCTTCGCTCAATTGGTTATGTGGGATTCCAGAACTACCATGCAACACTAAAAATGCATCTGTTACAGCCCTAATATTACTCAATCTTTCCATGTCAAGATTGGGTTCTTGTGTATAGAATCCATGGGCACTCCCAATGGCAATGGCTAATGCATTTACGCCAGTAGCATCGACAAATCTTTTAGCGTCTGCAGGTTCTGTAAAACCAGCTTTAGCTTTGTCTTGGCCAAGTTTAGCGATATAGCCCAATTCAGCTTCTACATTAGCACCAAACTGTGCTGCATATTGCACCACTTGCATGGTTTTTTCAATATTTTTTTCAATTGATTCTTCGCTTGCATCAATCATCACCGAATCAAAGCCCGCATCTAAACATCTTTTAGCTAAGTCAACTGAACCACCATGGTCTAAGTGAATCCATCCTTCCACCCCAAATTCTTTTAAAGCTGCTCTGCCCATAGCCACTGCAATAGGCAAAGTCATATAATCAATAGAGCTTTGTGTTAACTGCAAAATAACAGGAGAATTAGTGTTTTTGGCGGCTGTTAATACCCCAATTAATGTCTCAAAATTGTAGAAATTTGTAGCAAGGATTGCTGATTTTTGATTTCTAACTTGGATAAATTTCTCTTGAAGTTTCATAGCCTTATTGTCTAAATTTGTTATTAATTAATTCCATTACACTAAAATAATCTGTAAATGCGCCAGTTCCACCTGCGCCAGTAGTAGATATTGCGGCCACTTGAGATGCAAATGTGATGCTTTCTGCAATACTGCCTCCCTCAAGATACTTTGAAAGTAAGCCCGCATTAAAACTGTCACCTGCTCCAACAGTATCCACAACCTGTTTATTTAGAAAAGCAGGAAAGATTTCTTGAATACCATTTTTATATAAACATGCCCCTTTGGTTCCCATTTTAGCAATTACTACATTGTCAGTTCTTACTGCTTGTAAGGCTTCTGTTAAGGTTTCTTTTTTAGTAATGGCAATGAGTTCTGAGGTATTTGGTAAAAAGAAATCTATGAATTGATATATTGCAGGATCAAGAGACCAATTTTCTGCAGGATCCCATTGTGGATCGAGTGAGGTAGTGAGTCCTAATGCTTTTGCTTTTTTGAATAATTTTACCAAATCTTTTTTTATACCTGGTTGTAAAAAACAAGATGAAAAATGTAAGTGTCTTGCTTTTAACAATACTTCGTCTTCGATATCATCAAGGGTTAGCTCGACCATTGCGCCAGGGTAGGTTACATTTGCACGATCATTGTCAAAACTCATGACCACAGTAGCACCTGTATTGGAATTTTGTGAAACTGAAATCAAAGAAGTATCTACACCTTTGGATTTTAATGCATTAATCACCAATTCACCGAATGAATCATTGCCAACTTTTCCAATAAAGCCAACTTTTGTTCCTAGCGTACTTAAATTGGAAGCAAGTATAGCAGAAGAACTTCCTAAAACCACAGACATTTCTTCTGCAATTTTCTCTTTTCCTACTTCAGGTAATGATGACAATTTATTAAGAATAATATCAACATTTAATTCTCCAACAACAATGACATCATATAGTTTGCTAGTTTTCATATCATTATAAGTTTAATTTTAACAAAACAAATCGATTATGATTTCATTTAATTAACTACGGCCAAAGCAATAAGTTCGTTGACATCTTTTTGATATAGCATTCCTAAGTCTTGTCTTAAACAATTGGCTGCACCACAAGCAACGGCCATTTTCGCGATATCTTCGGTTGTTTTATTGGCAACAAATGCAACCACCAAGCCTGCTGTCAAACAATCACCACAACCCACCGCACTGTATACTTTTTCTTTGTCAACTGTACAAGAAGCGTTTATTTGAGACCTTGTATTGGCCAAATACAATCCTTTTGAACCGTCGGTAACTGCGGCATAATCACAATCTTTCACTAATGCAGCAATACCTTTTTCTATTGTATCAACCCCATAAGTATCACATACTTCTTTTTTATTCAAATGTACCATGTAGGGCTTTGCACTGATAGCGTTATCAAACTGAACGCCTGTACAATCTAAAAAGCTTGCCTTTTGGTTTTGGTGAGCAATGTTGATTAAATGAGCGTAAGCATTTTCAGGGGCACCTTTTGGCCAAGAACCACTCAAACAAACACTATTGGCTTTGGTGATGTATTGGTCAAATAATAAATTAAATTTTTGAATGTCACTTTCCTGAAGTGTTGGCCCTGCGCCTAATAGTTCCGTGTCATCAAAGTCACTTGCTGATTTGAAAGTATAACAGCTACGTGTCCAACCACTTACTGCTGGTCCAATGCAATTAATATTGGGGTATAATTTTTCTAATGATGTTTTAATCCATTGACCTGTTGGCCCACCCCAAAAGCCTAACAAGACGACCTTTTCTCCAAGTTCTGCTGCAGCCATGGCTACATGCACCCCTTTTCCTCCAGGATATTGTTTTTCTTCTGTGATACGGTTGGTTCCACCTTGTTTAAAGTTATCAATTTTAGCATATATATCTACCGCAGGATTGGGGCATACTACTAAAATATATTCTCCAGAATTGTTATACTTCGACATTGGCTTGGAAGGGATAAATGATAACACCTTGTACGACTCTTGCAATATTACCGCTTACGGATGGCTCATCTGGAGACAATCCTACCTGGATACATTTATGGAATGCTAATATTTGATCGGGTAAAATGCTACAAACAGCCATCCAAGCATCATCCATTGCTTCACAACCAGGTAAGTCAATCAACAAATCAACATTGTTTTGGTGTTGATTTGGAATGCCAATCCCTAACCTGAATAGGCCATCTTTTCTTTGATCAATATCTTTAACCAAATCATTTTCAAACTGACGTACATATTCATTGTTGGAAAAATGATATACAATCAAAGACGTTGGATTAATCACCGCTTTAGGACCATGCCTAAAACCCAAATAGGAATCATTTTTGCACACTACTTTACCATCTGTTAATTCCTGTACTTTAAGATGCCCTTCTGTAGCAATACCCAAAAGAGGACCAGAACCAAGAAATACAGCCCTTTCAAAACCTAATTGTGCTACTTTTTTCAGTGATGCTGTATGTTGCTCTAAAATGAATGTGGCCGTTTCAGCAAGTGATTTTACCTTGTTTTTTAAAGAGGCAATGTCTTTATACTTGGAAATCATCAAACCTGACAATAACATTGATGTAAAACTTCCCGTCATCGCCAAACTTTTGTCATTAGATTGAGGAGGTAAAATAAATGTAAATACATTCTCGCCGTGGTATTGTTTTGCCAAGGCGCCTTCTTGGTTACAAGTGATAATAAGGTGAAAAATATTTTTGCAATATTGGTTTGCAATATCTACCACTCCAACACTTTCTGGACTGTTTCCTGATCTAGCAAAAGAAATTAACAAGGTTGGTTTTTCTTTGCTTAGATAATGATCTGGAAAAGTCATTAAATCAGTGGTTGAAATAGCCCTCACGTCTTTGTCGAAGGCATTTTTATATGTTCCGACTAAAACCTCCCCGATAAAAGCAGAAGTCCCAGCTCCAGTAAGAATTATATCTAAAGGCTCATGCGAGAGTACTGATTTAAGATAAGTGACAAGTTTAGCACTTTGGTTATTTAACGCTTCCCATGTTGCTAACCATAAAGTTGGTTGACCTGCAATTTCTGATGCAGTATGAATTCCTTTATTGTCTATCAACCATTCTTTTTCGATACCTAATACTTTATTTTCCATAGCTTTACCTTTCATTAAATTTCGATAAGTTTGAATTATAATACAAACATAAGCATTTCGAAAGATAATGTAAAGCTTTCAAATGCTTTTTTTTCAAAATAACCAAAATATATCCGTCATGCGTATTTTTATTTTTTGTATACGATTATTAAATGGCTTAAATAGACATAAAGAAGCTATACTTTACACAATCAAAGTATTTAAGTATTTTAAAGACTTATATATAGCATATTAAATAATTTATACCCACCATATTACTGCAAGTTTCGGCGTGTTTAAAGCACTCATATTTATGAGTTCAATTCTTTCAAAAGCACGATTTTGCTTTTATTAAAACTTCATGCAAATGATTAATTTTTTTTACTACAACTTGCATATACTTTCGATTTTTTTCGTAGATTTGAAAATCTTAGATTTATCACAATTAAAGACGCCACAAATTGGAACCCAAAGAAAAAATAACTACTGCCAAAAGGAGATCAATAATTCTCAGAAAATTAGATGAGCATTTTGAAGTAAATGTCTCAGAATTAAGCAAATTGTTTGGGGTTAGTGAAGTTACAATCCGCAATGATTTAGGTAGTTTGGAAGAAAAAAACTTGTTGGTAAGAGCAAGGGGTGGGGCTATTAAAGCCAGTGAAATTAATAGAGACTCAAAATTGTCTGAGAAAACAAGTAAAAATCTAAAAGAAAAAAAGGCTATTGCACAAATTGCAGCAACTTTAATTTCTGAAGGGGATACTGTTTTTATTGACTCTGGATCTACCACAGAAGAAGTAGCAAAACTATTGGCCAATTATAAATTTTTAACAATAGTAACCAATGCCATTAATATCATGTCTTTGTTTACCGACAATCCTAATATTACGGTAATTGTACCAGGTGGAATTTTGAGACATACCTCTTGTTCTTTGGTTGGCATGAC
Organism: Cytophagales bacterium; assembly: GCA_044357485.1. Lineage (GTDB taxonomy): Bacteria > Bacteroidota > Bacteroidia > Cytophagales > UBA9547 > CALPQG02. The sequence goes on along the minus strand of JBIKPL010000017.1, from coordinate 10,982 downwards.
TTCTGAACAAAATTTAAATGAATTTTATTGCGACAAATTAATTTTAGGAGTTGACGCTATTGATATTAATGGGATTTATACCCCCAATATCGAAGAAGCCAACCTTAATAGGGCAATGATTAAAATATCAAAGGAAATTATTTTGGTAACAGATTCTTCTAAATTCAATAAAAGAAGCATGTCAAAAATTGGAGAAGTTACCAGTAATCTTTCTATGATTACCGACAGTAATATTCCTGCCAATTTATTGAAAATATTTCAAGAAAAAGGTGTTACTATCCATATTGCGAAAGTATAACAACCTTGTTTTTCATCAAAAAGGGGCTACAACAGTTTTTGTTGTAGCCCCTTTTTTAATGAATAATAGTTTTCGGTCAATTAAAACCAATCTTTCCAACTAATATTCTTTTTCAGTTCAAAATCCGCAATAATTAAATCGGGATAGAAATTTAATAAATCAAAAATAGATTCTGATTTTGGAAAAAACCTCACTTGGTAGTGAGATTGTTGTTCTTTTAATTCTTTTGAAATTTTATCCCTAACCGTAACATCATCTTCAAGAATAAAAACGCTCATTTTTTTTGTAGCTTCCATTTTAATGTTTTTTAGTAATTGGTTATTGTTAATCTAACACTGAAATTTCTCCAACCATGGATACTCTTTTTAAAAAATCTTCTAAAGTAGCAGATCCTTTCCCTGACCAAGTTTTTTCAGCCAGCACTACTTTAGGCTCAAATGAATGTCCTTCAAACCAAGCTTCATCATGTTGTTCCGCTTTATCAGCCCAAACACATATTTTATAACCCAAAATAGTTCGCCTAATTTCTGGCGTCCAGTTTTCATAGACATTTTTACATTTTACAACACCATATCCCGAAGTATCTACTAAGCCAGGACTTACATATAATTCTTCTTCTGGCGTAATAATAGCCTTGTACCCCTCATTCAAAATCGTATTGACCATGGCTTTATTCCAAATATTTACCACAATATCCTTAGAAGGTTGAATGCTCGTTTGGTCTTTGTTAAACCGCCACCAATTCCATATTTGGGTAATTTTACCTTTAGCTTTGATATGCTCATTCATTTCATTTATAAAATCTACAAACATATCGCCAGGATAAGGATAGCCTTTCTGTTTCATCGCTTCCATCAGTTCCGGACATTTTATTTTTTCCGGATCATATTGGTATTCGTCACCTCCCATGTGGAAATATGGTGCTTCAAACCAAGGCACAAATTCATCAATCAAGCCTTTAACCCAAGTTCTCACTTCAGGTCTGGTAACATCCATTGTCCATGCTCGTCCTGAATTATTCACTACCTCTCCTTGCCATTTTGATTTTCGCATTGACTCGCATTGAAATGCTAAATCAGGTTTGTAATCATTTATTGCAGTTGAATGCGCTGGAAAATCAATTTCTGGGACAATCATCACATGGTACTGCTTCGCAAATTTTTGCAAGGCTTGTACATCATCATAACTATATGCCTCAGGAGCAGCCAAGCCTGGATATTTATCACTTTTTAATCTAAAGGCAGACCATTCAGTAAAATGAAGATGTAGGGTATTCATTTTATACCATCCTAATTGCCTAATTACTTGTTTTAAATATGATATTTTAAAATATTTACGTCCTACATCTATCATAATCCCCCTTGACTCAAACGTTGGTCCATCGATAGCATGGCCTGTTTCAAGACGATTTCCTGTTTGTTTCAAAATTTGTAAGAGCGTTTGCGTAGCATAAAAAATACCATCGGCACTTTTTGCTTTTACATACACCGATTTATTGATATTTAACTCGTACGCTTCCTGTCCTAGGATACCTTTGTCATTACTTAACTCAAAATGAATATCGCCCAACTTTGGTGTAGTGGTTACTATAATTTTGGGAGATAATTTGGTGTTGTTTTTTAAATCTTTGACTAAATTGTTTAACTCAAGCCCTAAAGATTGGGCATCTTTTTGACTTACAGAAATCACAAAATCTGGCTTTAATACCAGTGAACCCTTCGCTGATTTCCAACTCGACATTGCCGGAACAACCTGTGATTGTGCATTTAATTTAATAGCCAATAGGACCAATAAGCACCCTAATGCTACATAAAAGCGATATTTTGTGTAAATTGCCATCATCTATTTTTTAATTAATTTAAAAACATATACAGTATTATACCTATTTACATTAACTAGAGCGACGTACGGATGAAAATAGGCATTAACCAATTTGTTTTCTTCCGCGGAAATCCCCAATATCTCAACATTGTTCTATATCAATAATGCTTTACGATATGTGTTGACACTAGATAATTCGCCAACAATAATATAATGAATGCGCAGAAGTACTTTTACTGCGTTACCAATTCAATATGGTTCGAAAGAATAACAAATATAATTTTGTAACACAAACTTACATAAATTAAAACAACTTGCAAATGAAACCTTGCGAAATAAAAAAAACAATAAATGAAAGATTTGGGGCGCGCTAAAATCGATTTAGATAAAGTGTTTAATTTTGTTTTTTATCATAGGATATCCATACAATATTTTGAGTATCACTATTGTTTAATTAGGGGCTGCTGAAAAATAGTTTATTTATTGATTTTTAGAGATTTAAGCTATTGCTTTAACCGTTTAAATGCAAGGGTAATTGATTTTATTGCATTAAAGGGGTGCACTAATTTGATTTAAACAGCATACATAAGCTATTCATTTCGTAGGGCGTTCCCTTCGGTCGCGTGATCGGCACTCGCTTTTTTTCTTGTGGTCAAATCATAGCGTATTAAAAGATTACCTCAACCCACAAGAAAAATGAGCTCAAACAAAGCCTCTCCCGCTAACGCAAAGCGAATTAGCCAATCATTTTAATTAAATGGAGTGGCCATTTTAGCATAATAATTTTAAGTATATTTGCTAAAAATGATTTACAAATGATGTGAATTGAGTTTTTCAGACCCTAATTATGATTAATAAAGTGGAAATGCGGTTGGCGTGCGTTGTTAGGGTAACACAAATAATATGACCATAACAACTTAGTTACATGTTTATGAAAAAGTAATTTTCTTTAACGTACTATAACTTTTATTTGATGACTAGTTTTTTAATGAGAAAGGTATCTCCAAATACTAAAAAATATACACCTGATGGAAGTGTGGCTGGCACAAAAAAATCAGCGGCACCCATATTGTTGGTCGTTTCAGTGCTGGTGTACACTTGTTTACCCATGGTATTTTCAACGACCAAGTTTATGGTTTGCGAAGCTTCAAAGCCATTTAATTTAACTTTTATCTCACTGTTTAAAGGTGCAGGATTAGGAGAAATGGAAACTTTATTTTCTTCCTCATTATCGATATCGGGATTAATTAACACCGTTTTAATTTCAGAATAATTAAAGCTATCATCTTCATCTGTTTGCTTTAAGCGATAATATAAAACATGATGATTTTTTAATGTGGCGATATTGTCATTGAAGGTATATGAATTTGATGTTGTACTATTAGTATACCCATTAATGTTGCCTATGCTGGTAAAGTTTACGCCATCGCTACTTCTTTCAATTGAAAAGAATTTATTGTCTTTTTCACTAATGGTTTTCCATGATAACATTACCGTTTCCTCACTTAACAATGCATTAAAACCTATCAACTGAATTGGCAGCACAATGGTACCAGTAATAGACATATCATCCACTGTAATTGGTGGCATACCATCCGTAATATTATCATTGACCCAACGTACTCCTATATAAAATTGTGATGCGTTTAAAGTTGAAATATCAAAGTTCGTTACTGTTTGGGTTGCAGATTGGTTGTATAAATTGCCAGATAAATCAGTCCAAGTGGTTCCGTTTGTAGAATAACAAATTGCACCATGGTCGGCTGTTGTACCGTCGCCTACTGACTTCCATTTATAATTGAGTTTAAGCGCTGTATAGGAAGTCGCATTAACTTTTGTAGCATAATAAGCCACCTCATTAGCGGTCACCCATTTGTCATAATGGTAATCATCACTGCCGCCACCCGGATCACCAAATACAGTTAAGTTTTTATTGGCATTAATCCTATAACTATCCGTAGCCGAATTGGTAGCAGCAAAATAATTATGAGCACTTGAGGTAATGGCATAGGTCGCCCAACCACAACTAGCCGTTTCAATTGCGGCATCATTTGTACAACCCTCAAAATTTTCAGACCAAATAGTTGTTTGTGCTTTAGAAAAATGTACATTCAATATAAAACATAACAAAAAACACACCCTTACCACTGTGGAGAGCCTCTTTTTGTATGGGGAATAGAATATTTTAAACATAAAACTTTTCATAAATTAGTGTATTTACAAATCATTGTAAAAGATATATAAACGATAAAAATGCCTATTGTACTTTAAATATATCACTTTGATATGATATTAATACTTCAAAATTTGAAAAATGTTTAATCTATAATTATTTTTTTTGTAAATATATGTTCCTTTGAATAAAAAGTGATAAAATAAACACCTGATGAAAAATTGTTTGAAAGCTTAAATTCGGTAAAGTTTAACAATGCTGTTTTGACACTAGTTGAAAACATATTTGTGCCATGTGCATTATAAACTTCAATTTTAATTTCTTCATTTGGGTTAAAATGGTAAAGTTGAAAACCAATGCTTTTCCCATTGATTGATGGATTTTGCATCACAAGTATTTGAGGATTGTAATGATTGGTCAATGCAACGTAAAGGATATTGGAATAAGAAATGTTGTTGTCTATATCAATTTGTTTTAATCGATAATATACAATTTTTCGTTTAGTAAAGGTTGAATCTAAAAATGAATATACTTGATTATTGGTATTGCTATTAAGATAGCCAAGCGGTTTGAAGTTTACCCCATCATCACTCCTTTCTATGATGAAACTATATACATTAGTTTCCATTGCGGTTTCCCAATCAAGTAGCACTTTATTGTTATTGATAAGTGCTGCTTTAAATCCTATTATAGTTATTGGCAATGCTACTGTTCCTGTAATAGACATGTCATCAATAATTATAGGAGGCATTCCGTCTACATCATTGTCACATACCCATCTCACGCCGATATAAAATTGCGTTAAATCCAATGAGGCTATAGATAAATTAGTTACCGTTTGTGTCGTGTTTTGGTTGTACAAATTTGTGGTCAAATCAGTCCAGGTAACGCCATCAGTCGAATAACAGACAGCACCATGGTCATCACTTGTAGATCCTTCCCCTACACATTTCCATTTGAAATTTAGTTTGAGGGCGGAATAGGTACTCGCATTTATTTTTGTAGCAAAATAGGCTATCTCATTTGTGGTTTGGTATTTATCATAAGAATAAATAGCTCCAGCACCTGCAGGATCACCAAATATGGCTAAATTATTGTTGGCATTAATGCTATAGCTCACATCATTGCTTATTCCAAAATAGTTGTGAGGGCTTGAAGTTATAGCATAGGTTGCCCAGCCACAACCACCCGATTCCACTGCTGTTCCATTTGCACAACCCGAAAAATCTTCAGACCAAATGGTTGTTTGGGCTAGCATTCTAAAATGAAACATCAAAACAATTATACCGAAACAAACAGCCTGTTTGAAATGGGTATTTTGAAAATGAAAATTAGCCATAAATAAAAGGTTACTCGAGTTGAATATTTTGGTGATGAATTTAGAAATCAATTATCGAAACAAAAAATACTTAAAAAGTTATTGTAATGAAAGAATTTAAAAGTGATACAAAGCTAATAATTAAATTTTATAATAATAAAGAAAGTATATGAAATTAATAACTAATTTTACGGAGGATTCGTATCTTATAAAAATAACGGCATCAAAATGCTTGGATATTTTAAAATGATGATAGAGATGAAAAGCGATAAATCAAGTCAAATCGAAAAAGTAGAAGCAGTAACCGAAAGAGGCTCTTTAGGTTTATTGGCATTGGGCGCCGTTGGCTTAATGGCTTGGCGTGATAAAAAAGAGCAAATAAGAAAAGCAAAACAAGAAGCGCATCATAAAACTAACTAAAGCTTATGGATACTCGATTGGCTAAAAAAGTATTATTAATAGGATGGGATGCTGCCGATTGGATTATTATCGACAAACTCCTTAAGAACCATGAACTTCCAACCCTCGAAAAATTTATTAATGGTGGTGTAAGAGGAAATATTGCAACGTTAGAACCTCCTGCCTCCCCAATTTTATGGACTTCTATTGCAACGGGTATGTTGCCGCATAAACACGGTGTATTAGGTTTTGTGGAGCCCAATAATGAAACTGGTGGCATTAGGCCAATCCGAAGTACAGCCAGAAAAGTGAAAGCCGTATGGAATATACTTACGCAGAATGATATCCAATCTAATGTGGTTGGTTGGTGGCCTTCAAATCCTGTTGAGCCTATTAAGGGTACCATGATCTCTAATTTATACCCCTTAACAGAAGGAAAAATTGAGGACCCTTGGCCTTTACGACCAGGTACCGTTTATCCAGAAAGACTTGCCAAAAAGATGGAAGAATTGCGTATTCATCCCAAGGAGCTTACAGAGCAACATCTTTTACCTTTTATTCCTAATTTACTTCAATTAGATTTTACTAAAGACAAATATGCATCTGATTTAGCTGTGATGTTAGCAGAGGTAGCAACCATGCATGCCGCGGCAACGTGGTTAATGGAAAATGAAGAATGGGAATTTATGGCGGTATATTACGATAGTATCGATCATTTTTCTCATTTATTTATGAAATTTCATCCTCCCAAAATTGTACCTGAGTTGGATGATCAATTGTATGAAAACTATAAACATGTTGTCACCGGTATATACAAGTTTCATGACATGATGCTTGAGCGTACCTTGGCGCTTGCAGGAGAAGATACCACCGTGATTATTATGTCAGATCATGGCTTTTACTCTGATCATTTAAGACCAAAATATATTCCAAAAGAACATTCTGGACCAACCATTGAACATAGGCCGTTTGGGATATTATGTATGAATGGTCCCGGCATTAAAGCAGGTGAAACTATTTATGGAAGTACCTTACTCGACATCACCCCTACTATTTTAACCTTATTAGGTTTGCCTGTTGGAAAAGACATGGATGGAAAAGTACTTACGGCTGCTTTTAAGGAAAACATAACACCCTCTTTTATTGAAAGTTGGGAAAAAGTAGAAGGCGAGTGTGGCATGCACCCAGCAGATTTACAAGAAGATCCTTGGGAAGCACAAGCTGCCATGAAGCAATTAATAGAACTTGGTTATATTGAAAATCCTGGAGAAGAAAAAAATAAAGGAGCCGAACATGCGGTAAAAGAGGCACAATTTAACTTGGTTAAATCGTTTTTATCAATTCATAATTATGAGGAAGCCTATGCAATCATTGCAAAACTGCAACGCGAAAACCCATCAGATATACGATTCAGCAAGTATTTATTGACCTGTTTAACTAAAATGGGTAAACATAAAGAAGCCCGTGTAGTAATCAATAAAATTAAAGCATCAAATACTGCGTTTACAGACTCATTAGCGATGTTAGAAGGCAGAATTCTTGTAGGGGAAAAACGATACAATGATGCCATCGCTATATTTCAAAAATTATACGATACCAATTTAGGAAACCCAAATTTATGTCTAGAATTAGCCCATATATATTTGTTATTAGACAATGTAGAGCAGGCTATTGAAGCATTTGACAACACCTTACGCTTAGACAATGAGAATTCAATTGCCTATTTTGGTTTAGGAAGGTGTTATTTAAAAACACAAAATTATCCTTTAGCCATTGATAATCTTTTAAGAACAACAGAATTAATTTACCATAATCCTGGTGCCCACTATTGTTTAGGAGAAGCATTGGCACTTCAGGGGGAAACAAATTATGCGATAAACGCTTTTAATGTGGCCGTTGCTCAATCACCTGGTTTAATGATGGCACATCAATGGCTTATTAAATTATATAAAGAACAGCATCAAATGGATAAGGTAAAATGGCACCAAGATTATGTATCTATGACATTAATTAAACCTAATATCATCGTGAGTGGCTTGCCTCGGTCGGGCACTTCTGCCATGATGCAAATGCTCGACTTAGGGGGTGCCGACATACTTACAGATGGTCTTAGAACAGCGGATGATTCAAATCCTAAAGGTTATCTAGAATTTGAAGCGGTAAAAAATATGGCTAAAAATGTAGAATGGCTGAAAGATATCAATGGTAAAACGATAAAAATCATTTCCCATTTATTGCAATATATGCCTCCTGAAAATACTTATAAAGTAATTTTTATGGAACGTGACATCAGTGAAGTGTTAATGTCACAACAAAAGATGCTTGGGAAATCGGCTAAAGATGGTTATCCTGTAATGCTTGGAAAAACTTTAACCGATCAAGTGGCTAAAATTAAACTTTGGCTAGAAAGACAAGCCAATATCGAAGTCATATACATTAACTATGCTGACTTGGTCAATAATCCCCTAGCAATTGCTCAAGAAGTTGCTGCGTTTACAGAACAAGGGATGGATATTTCCAAAATGACTCAAGCCATTGATAAAAAACTATATCGTAACAATAAACCATTATGGTAGTTTCAAAATGTAATGTTTAATAAATTTTTAAAATTATTTCTTACAAAAGTATGATAAAACAAAATATATTCTTATTTTTACTTACGATTTAACAATTGTTAATATATTTGAAAGAAAACGAAATTAAAACCCTTAAAAAATAACGATCATGGATACTTCTACTAAAAACAAACTGAAAGCCTATTCTTTAGCAGCAGGAGCATTAGCCATTGGGGCACACCAAGCCGATGCACAAACAGTTACAACGGTATCAGTAAATAAAACAATAACAACGACTTCAACACTTGGATCGGACAGTTTAATCATTGATATTGATGGAAACAATGTTACCGATTTTAAAATTGTAGGTTCTTTTGCTGGAAATCAATTTTCTTATGCTTCATTTTATGCCACAACAGTACAAAAAGGGGTAAATTTTGTAAATTCAAAATATGTGCCTGCAAGTGGAGATTTTAATGGCAATTATCCAACGCCAATCGATGAAGCTACTTTAATTGATGGCAATTCAGCGACTTGGGATTATTTAGCTTTGGTGATGAGAGGGGATAAAAACCCTGACCCAAATAATGGTGGATTTGGATCGATGTGGCCTAATAAAACAGACAAATATGTAGGGTTAAGAATTGTTGGTGCCAACGATGTTAAATATGCTTGGGTAAGAATGAATGTCAATAAAAGCCAAGGCTCAATTACAATTGTTGATTATGCTTATGTATCAAATATTGGTTTATTTGCAGGAACAGATGTTACGGGCATCGATGAAAACGACCTAAAAACAAATGATGCTCAAATTTATGTCAATGACAAGAAAGAAATTATTTTGAATTTGCCTTCAGCAATTGCAACCGCTGACATATTAAACCTTCAAGGGGAAGTGCTTATCTCTCAAAACTTGACGGAACAATCATCAATCATTAAAGTTGATAACTTAATTTCAGGGGTTTATGTGGTAAAAGTAAATGTAAACAATGGGGTAATTACAAGAAAAGTATTTGTAAGATAGTTACAAACATCCTTTAAAACAAAAAGCGTCTCGACCAAAATCGAGACGCTTTTTGTTTTAAAATCTTCCATTTTAAATTATTTACAACAAAGAATCCTAAAATAAGATGTATTCAAAATTAAAATATTTGCCACAAATATTTTTTTTGCCTACATTAGAAGGTTGAAATAAGAAAACAAAGTAACAATATCTATTTATGGCAGTAAGAATTAATTCTTTCGAACAATACAAAGAAGACTACAAACTTAGTGTTGAAAACCCGGAGGCTTTTTGGGCTGGTGTGGCTGACACTTTTACATGGAAAAAGAAATGGGATAAAGTTCTTGAATGGAACTTTACTGAACCTAAAGTGGAATGGTTTAAAGGTGCCCAATTAAACATTACTGAAAATTGTTTAGATCGTCATTTAGCTACCAAAGGCGACGCCATCGCTTATGTTTGGGAATCAAATGATGTCAATGAAGCCAACAGAACATTAACATACAAACAACTTCACGAGGAAGTTTGCAAGTTTGCCAATGTACTTAAAAGCAATGGGGTAAAAAAAGGAGACCGTGTATGTATGTACATGCCTATGGTTCCTGAGTTGGCCATCGCTTGTTTAGCGGCTGCCCGTATTGGAGCAATACATTCCGTAGTTTTTGCAGGTTTTTCTGCTCAAGCATTGTGCGATAGAATTTCTGATGCAAAAGTAGAAGTCGTAATTACTTCAGACGGAAACTTCAGAGGAAACAAAGATATTCCTGTGAAAGCAATTGTGGACGAAGCCATCAAAAACCTTGATTTCGTACGTAAATCTATTGTTTTCAAACGTACTGGTGGTCCAGTAATTATGAAAGAAGGTAGAGACATTTGGTGGTCAGACGAAATGGCGAAAGCTTCTCCAGTGTGTGAAGCAACGCCTGTTGACGCAGAAGATCCATTGTTTATTTTGTATACTTCTGGTTCTACCGGACAGCCAAAAGGGGTAGTGCACACTACCGCTGGTTATATGGTAAGTACGTATTATACTTTCCTAAATGCCTTCCAATACAACGAAGGAGAATTGTATTTCTGTACTGCTGATATTGGATGGATCACTGGTCACTCTTACATGATGTATGGTCCATTGTTGGCTGGAGCATCTTCTGTCATGTTTGAAGGCGTTCCTACTTATCCTGACGCAGGAAGATTCTGGCAAATTGTTGAAAAATTAAAAGTAAATATATTCTATACTGCGCCTACAGCGATTCGTGCGTTGGAAGCCTTTGGGTTAGAATTTGTAAATAAATACGACTTGTCCTCTTTAAGGGCTTTGGGTTCTGTAGGGGAGCCAATTAACGTGGAAGCATGGAATTGGTACAATGACTATATTGGTAAAGGCAATTGCCCAATTGTGGATACGTATTGGCAAA
>JBIKPL010000159.1:0-6558 GCA_044357485.1 Cytophagales bacterium | reverse complement strand
AGAGGAAGGTGAAAGATCACCAAAGACAATATGTATTGAGATAAAAGGGAGTATTACTCTTTCAATGCTTCAGCAATAATGGCATCTAATGATGCTACTCTTTCTGCTACTTTGTGGTCTAAACCTGTTTCTACTTCTTCTGAACGCATTTGTTGAATCATACAATCAAATGAGACCATGGCAAGTAAATCTTGTTTGTCACTAATGCCAAACTGATCTTTGTAGGTTTTGAGTTTTTCGTCCACCAATTTAGCGGAGGCTCGAATGACATTCTCCTCGCTGGCTTCTACCCTCATAGGGTATTCGCGTTCAGCTATTTTTATTTTAATAGATACTTCTCCCATCGTTAGCATGTTGGCAATTACTCACTTAACTGAGCAATGCATTTGTCAATTTCCTTGATTACCTCATTAATTTTTAACTTCAACTCGGAAGCTCCAGGCGTATCTTCTGCTAATGAAGATACAATTGTACTCATTTTCTCTTGATTCTGAAAACTTTTTAAAGTTTCATCTTTCAAAAGTAGGGTATTTTTTAATTCACTATTCTCTTTCACTACGGTTAAGTAGTTATCTTTAAGCACCAAATGAGCCTCCACTAATTTGCGGATTTTTATTTCTAGATAATCTAATCTATTTAAAATATTTTCTTGACTCATCCCTATTTCCTGATTATAGCGCCTAATTCTTTTTCGAAATTAGTCATTAACTTTTGCATCGTTCCATCAATCTGTTTGTCTGTCAAGGTTTGTTCATTGTCTTGTAACAAGAAAGATACGGAATACGATTTTTTGTCTAAACCAATCTGTTCTCCTTCAAATACATCAAACACATTGATTTCTTTTAAGAGTTTACGTTCAGTGCGGTTAGCAAGTTTGCTAATTTCGTCAAAAGAAACTTTTTTATCAAGTACTAAAGCTAAATCTCTTCTTACTTCAGGGAATTTAGAAATTTCAGCAAACACAATTTTAGCATCAAAACCTTTTAAAACAGCGTCTAAATCAATATCGGCATAAAATACCTCTTGTTTTAGCCCCCCTTTTTTTAATATGTTTTTTTGTAAAAGCCCAGCGGTAATGATGGTTTTGTTGTTTTTGGTGTATCTTAATCCTGCCTTGAATATTTCGTCAGAGAATTTCTCAATGGTAACTTTAGTTAAATTGAGTTTTTGAATTAATTTGGTGATGGTGGCTGCAAAATCGTGAAACGTGGTGCTGTTGTTTTTTTCAAGCCACGACTCTTCCTTGGCATTGCCCGATTTCCATAAGGCGAGGTGATTGTTTTCTTTGTATTTGCCTTCTATTAAATGGTACGACTTCCCAAATTCGTATACACTTAAATGGTTTTGTTTTCGGTTAATGTTGTAAGCCAAGGCTTCTAAACCAGAAAACAATAATGTTCTACGCATTATTCCTAAATCTTCACTCAAGCGGTTTAAGATGGCCACATGTGCATTGGCATCAAAAGCGGCCAGGCCTTCGTAGTAACTTGGGCTGGTTAAGGAGTTGGATAAGATTTCATTGAATCCGCTATCGGTTAATAGGTTGGCAATGCTTTTTTTGATTTTTTCAGTGTCTTTCTCAGGGAAATTGGCTAAGAAATCGCTGTTTAAATAATCGCCTACTTCAATGTTGTCAAAACCATAAATCCTGATGATTTCTTCTATCACATCTACTTCACGTTGTACATCTACTTTATATGGCGGCACGGATAAACTTAAGCCTTCTTCCGTTTCGGTTACAATGGTAATGCCTACTGCCGTAATAATTTCTTTGATTTGCGTATGGGCTATTTTCTTACCAATCAGTCGGTCAATATTGTGGTAGGTTACTTCAATATTAAAGTTGGCTATAGCAGAAGGGTAGAGGTCTATCAGGTCGGAACTAATTGTTCCTCCTGCAATGTCTTGGATCAATAATGCGGCTTTTTTTAAGGCATACACCGGCATGTTTGGATCTGTTCCTCTTTCAAACCTAAAGGAAGCATCGGTTTTTAAACCGTGTTGCATGGCCGTTTTTCTAACAAAATCTGGAGAGAAATAGGCGCTTTCTAAAAATATTGCGGTTGTAGATTGGCTCACGCCTGAATCTGCGCCACCAAAAACACCTGCGATACACATCGGGGTTTCGGCATTGCAAATCATCAAATCATTGGCTTTCAACTTGCGCTCAATACCATCTAAGGTAACAAAAGGGGTGCCTTCTGAAACTGTTTTTACGATAATGGTATTGCCTTTTATTTTCGATAAATCAAAAGCATGTAAGGGTTGTCCTAAATCATGTAAAATGTAGTTGGTGGCATCTACAATGTTATTGATAGGATTGATGCCGATGGCTTTTAATTTGTTTTGAAGCCAAGAGGGTGATTCCTTCACCGTTAAGCCTGACAAGGTTATTCCTGCATAACGTGGACAAGCTGCTGTGTTTTCGACTTGCACATTGATGGGAGCACTGTTTTGGCCTGCTTTGAAATCGGCTACATCTACCGTTTGAATGGGTCTGTTTAGCAGTGCTTTCAAGTCTCGTGCTACGCCTAAATGAGAGGTGGCATCGGCTCTGTTAGGGGTTAAGCCAATTTCTAAAACATAATCAGTTTCAATATTGAAATAGGCTGCCGCTGGAGAGCCATTGGCTAATTCGGTAGTCAATACCATAATGCCGTCGTGTGATTGCCCTAAACCAATTTCATCTTCGGCGCAAATCATCCCTTCAGAAACTTCGCCACGGATTTTGGCTTTGCTAATTTTGAAAGGTTCGCCAGTGAGTGGGTACACTGTTGCGCCCACGGTGGCTACGACTACTTTTTGACCTGCAGCCACATTTGGTGCGCCGCATACAATTGGGGCAATAACCCCGTTTCCTACATCTACCGTGGTGATGCTTAATTTGTCTGCCCCAGGATGGCGTTCGCAAGTCAATACTTCGCCGATTACCAAGCCTTTTAATCCTCCAGGTAAAGTTTCAAACGCTTCAATCCCTTCTACTTCTAAGCCCGATTGGGTAAGCAAGGCGCCTACTTCTTCGGGTGATTCGTGGAGTTGTATAAAATTTTTAAGCCAGTTGAATGAAATTTTCATTATTGAAATTTTTGATGGTAAAAGATTGTGGGGCTTTCACCTTGCTATATGCTTTAGAATATGATTTTGGTATTATTTTTTTGAAAGGAAAATATGCCTCCATTTCCAATTTCAAAAATAGTTATTTTTTAGGGGAATATAACGGAAAATACTCGGTAATTACTGAGGAAGAGATGAAACTTCAAAATTAGACGCATTTCTTGTTTGTTCAATAGTAGTTGCTATTGAATTTAATTCGAATTGTAACTTTGGAATTTTCTTCATGAGCTCATCTCTATTTGAAAAATAATCGTCTAGAACATCCTGATAAATTGTTCTTATTTTTAAACCACAAACAATTATTGAGATTATTGGAATAGTTAAAACTATTAAATTTTTAAAACCAAATATTAATTCATTGTCAAACCAATAATTACTTAATTGGAATTTGATAAATAAAACAAAAGATAAACTCAATAAAAAACCAAATACTATATAATAAATATTAACCATCAAATTTAAATGTGAAATTTGAAAAAAGTCTATAATCTTCATTATCCATTTTGTTTTATTTATTGGTAAAAAAACTGTTATAATGAAAGACAAAAGCCAATAAAAAGACAATCCAAAAATAAACAAATTAGTATTAGTTCTTGTGTAACATTCTGTGCTGCTTAAAAGTAAAAAAATAAATAAGAAAACTAAATTGGTGAAACCTATCCCTGTAAATTTGTTTTTTAACCTTCCCACAAATTCTGTTCTAAATTGGTTATTTATTAATTCTACTTTGTCTATATAATCTTTGATATTCGATTTTAATTCTGAAAGTTTAGTTTTATAGTTATCAATTTTTGAGTATATTTCTTTGTTCTCTTCTGTAAGTTCTAAATCGTTTAAAATCAACTGTAATTCTTGTTGATTTTCATCAATTTTGTTTTTTTTTAGAATTAAAAACTGATGAAAATTTTTCATCAATAAAATTAAAAAAATTATCCGCAAATGTTAAAAAGACAGATATTCCAATAAGAATTTCAAGGACTGTTGAATAATTTGAAAATTGGCTATCAACAAAGTAAAAATAGAAATGTTCTTTCAACGAATTTATAAGTTCCATCAAAAATACGAAAGGTTAAATAGATTGTAGGATAATTCTTCTTGATTGCGGTATAGCTTCGAAAATTCTTTCAAAAATTTCTGACAATTGTTGATTCATATTACTGTTATTAAAACTTCCATAAGCTTTAAAATCAACAATGTTTTCCTCCAGTCTATATATCTTGTCGTCGGCCAAAGTAAAATGGATAGATTTCTTATTGTTATCTAACACATCTACGTCTCGAATTCTAATGTCAACTTGATTATTATGTGCTTTGAATAATTTTAATAATAAAGGGTTATTATTAAGTATCTCGTCATTTTTAACTAAGACCTTAACTTTAGTTTTCTTATTATTTTTGTTTAAAAACTCGTGAATATTGTCAATATACAACTCACTTTTAGCAACTGGGCTTGTTAATGATTCCGCTAAAATTTTTAATTCTTTTTCAGCTTTATCAAAAATTGTAGCTAAAACTATTTTAGCATGATTAATCCCTGAATTATTAAAGTGACCATTTAAAATAGTCATTTCTGAAATTGCTTTAATGTGTTGAGCGTATATACCATCTTCGTAAGATAGTTTATTCATGTCAATCATTTTTGGCTGTCTTTTAGTTCTATTAAATAATTCAAAACGCTAAAAATAAGGCTAATATTTTTATAAATGCAATAGTTTGTGTAAAATATTTTAGGTAATGTTATCGTTTTAGTTTTGTTTAAAATACAACTTCAAATCGCCTATTTCTCTAATCGTATTTCTATTTTTTTCGTTTATTACAAGTTTGATATTTTAGGAATTTGAATCAAATTCTTCTAGTTGAATTACTTTTTTAAACTAAGTTGTATGAACTTCAAGGGTATTTAATTTGTGTGCTGACTTCAATATATTGTTCCATTTTTAAAATGATTGAAAAATAAATATCCTACCTTTGACTTAAACCATTTTCTATTGACCGATGAAATTTATTCTAAAATTGCTTTTGTTATTGTTTTTACCCTTTGTTTTAGTGGCTGCACAACCACAAGAAGCTTTGTTGTTTAATTCGAATCACTGTAAGCCTGTTGGCTTGTTGCCTTACACTTCCATCGTTGATGCGTTTAAGCCAAAAAAGACAAGTGGATCTGCTGATAATGTGTTGCTAGGTAAACGAGATTTTAGATTTAAAAATGAAACGAAGTTGCCCATTGAGCCTAGGCGTAAAGTAGTGGAACAGGAAGAGTCAGAATTTGGCAGTGTAGAATTTGGCGCATATTATGGTTTGGGATACCGCGTGATGAGCCAACCTTATGGGGTTGATCCTGCTTATTTTAGTCAAGTAATTAATGGAAGTATGTTGTCTTTTGACCTAAGTTTTTTTAGTAAAACCAACCATGGTTTAGCCTTGACTTATGCTTACTTTAATTCGTCGGCAAGCCTAGTGAGTTTTGAGCCATTGTTGTTAGATTATGTGTATACTAAAAATGAATTTAATATCCATTATTTCAATATTGCTTATTCTAACAAACATGATCTTTATCAAAATAAACATTTTTTGCGATTTCAAATTGGGCCAGGAATAGTTCACTATGTGAATAATGGTACTTCTGCAGGGGATGTTGCCACCATCGATGGGGTATCGTTTAATTTGGGTGCCAATGTATTTGTTGATTTTGGTATTGGAGAAAATTTCCAATTAAGCCTAGGAACAGGTTTTAGAGCAGGGAGTATCTCTAACTTTGATGTTACCATCAATGGCGTTGCGAGAAGTTTTTCGTCACAAAATAGTAACGTGAGTAGTATCGGTGTCGGTTTAATTCAATTGATGGCTGGCATTAGACTGAAGAAATAATGCCGCATATTCTTTAACCAAGTCAGATTTACAACCCCCTAGGTATTGTTTGTCTGGTTTTAATAGATGGTAACTTTATTATTGCTTTTGAAATTCCCCTTGCTGCTGTATCCATTGGTTTGAATTAAAACATAATAGTCATTGGAGGGTATTGCTTGGTTTAAAAGATCTAAACTGCTTACGCCTGCATTGGAGCCTGTAATGACCGTCGGAGCAGTGGCATAAATGATGATGTCATTTGAGGAAATGGTTTCATCGGTAGACAAATAGATTGTTTGATTTACACTTTTAATTGTGCGGTTATTGTTGTCTAATGTCCAATCGAAGGTGAGGGTAGAGTCTGTTAATTTATTGAATGAGGTATTACGGAGGTCAATGCTGTTGTATTTCGGTAGACCATCATTGATTACAATCGTTTTAATGAATTTTTTTTGCGTGGTTTCAGTATAGTCATTTTCATAAAATGTAACCAATAGGTTATATGTTCCGGGGGGAATGGTTTTATTCCAGGGCCCAAAATCGAGGTTCACATTAAGCGAATTATTGCCCGAAGCAATTGCAGCTGTTGAAGGGTAAT
>JBIKPL010000158.1:0-6584 GCA_044357485.1 Cytophagales bacterium | reverse complement strand
GCAAAGTTATTGGCTTATCAAAAATTAACCGAATTGTTCAACATTTTGCGAAAAGACCTCAAGTTCAAGAACGATTGACGGTTCAGATTGCCAACGATTTGAGAAAGGCTTTGCATACTGAAGATGGAGCTGTAGTACTTGATGCAGCCCATTTATGTGTTTCCTCAAGAGGTATACAAGATGTAAACAGTAGAACCATTACTTCTCAATTTTATGGAAAATTCAAAGAGGATTTTACAAGAAATGAATTTTTTAAATATTTACAGTTAAGTGGAGGAGAATTTAAATAGGGTCTGCTAAAAAACTCAATTCACATCATTTGTAAATCATATTTAGCCGATGTACTTTAAAATTATGATGCTAAAATGGGCACTCCATTTAAATTGAAATGATTGGCTAATTCCCTTTGCGTTAGCGGGAGAGGCTTTGTTTGAGCTCATTTTTCTTGTGGGTTGAGGTAATCTTTTAATACGCTATGATTTGACCACAAGAAAAATAGCGAGTGCCGATCACGCGACCGAAGGGAACGCCCTACGAAATGAATAGCTTTTCTATGCTATTTAAATCAAACTATTGCACCACTTTAATGAAATAAAATCAAATACCCTTGCATTTAAACGGTTAAAGAAATAGCTTAAATCTCTAAAAATCAACAAATAAATTGATTTCAGCAGCTCCTAAATAGTCAATCATTATAAGTATCCAATTTTATTAATGTAGTAATTAATGCCTTATTGTATTCGGATAACTGATACGATAAGGCATTTTTATTGGTTCATACGCTGATATTCTCAAAAGGAATTTATTTTTACAATTCGCCAGCGTCCCTCAATATATTAGGCATCGTTTCTCCTTTGACCACTATTTTCAATATACTAATCATTAAATCTATTTATAAGTAGAACTGTCTGTATTGGTTTACAGCTTGTCAAAAATATATTTTGTATTTTATTTGTTTTCATAAAAGTATTATAGATATTTGTATATACAAATAAATGTAAAAAATAAAGATTATAAACCATGAAAAAATTAATCGTTACCGCCGCATCAATTCTTGCTTCTAACTTCATGTTCGCTCAGGGATGGGGAATGGACAGGTCGCATTCAAGTGTTAAATTTTCAATTTCTCACATGGTAGTATCAGAAGTGCAAGGTTCATTTAGAAAATTTACGGGCACTTTGACATCAGAAAAAGATGATTTTACAGATGCAAAAATTGATTTCACCATTGATGTAAATAGTATTGATACTGATGAGCCACAAAGAGATGGACATTTAAAAAGTGCTGATTTTTTTGATGTTGCAGCAAATCCATCAATAAACTTCAAAAGTAAATCATTCACCAAAGTTGGTGCAAATAAATACAAATTAACGGGAGATTTAACCATGCATGGTGTTACCAAGCCATACAGTTTTGATGTTACAAACGGGGGAACAATTAAAGATCCTTACGGTAACAAAAGAACAGGCTTTAAAGTGGTAGGTAATATCAATAGATATGATTTTGGTTTGAAATATAATGCTGTATTAGAAGCAGGAGGTTTAACGATTGGAGAAACATTGGATTTCGTATCTTATGTTGAATTCACCAAAAAATAAGGAGTTAATTTTGACATCAAAAGGCTATTTCAAATATTGAAATAGCCTTTTGTCGTTTTATGTAACCTAGTAAAGCTTATAATTGATTAACTTGCATTATAATTAAGCATAAATTACGGATGCAAACCCTTGAACAACTTCAATCAGGACAATATTTAGGTGTTTCAAAACTTAAAATCTCGTGTGGTTTAAATACTTTTCCAATAGAAATTTTTGAGTTAGCCGACACACTCGAAATACTAGATTTATCAGGAAATAATTTAGCGGTTTTACCCGCAGATTTTGGTCGTTTGCATCGCTTGAAAATTGTTTTTTTTTCTGACAATCATTTCACCTCCTTACCAGAAGCACTATCAGATTGCCCTCAACTTGAAATGATAGGTTTTAAGGCGAATAAAATAAAAACGGTTTCGGCAAAAAGTATCCCTAAAAACACCCGTTGGTTAATATTGACCAATAATTGCATTGAAAATTTGCCCGATAGTATTGGGGAGTGCGAACGATTGCAAAAATGCATGTTGGCTGGCAATATGCTCCGTGACTTACCTGTGTCGATGGCTAATTGTCTTAATATTGAATTAATAAGATTAGCTGCAAATCAATTTACTTCCTATCCTGCTTGGTTATTTAATTTACCCAAATTGTCATGGCTAGCGATGGCAGGAAATCCTTGTAGTTATATTGCAGACAACTACATTGATTTAAAAGAAATCCCTTGGTCGTCACTAGAAATTCAAGCACGGCTAGGAGAGGGGGCATCTGGCATAATTTCGAAAGCCTATTGGAATGAAGAATCCAAGAATGTTGCTGTTAAAATATTTAAAGGAGAAATTACCAGTGACGGATTACCTGAAGACGAAATGCAAGCAAGTATGGCAGTAGGATACCATGAAAATATTGTTGCTGTATTGGGTAAAATTATTGACCACGAACATCAAAAACAAGGATTAGTATTTGAATTGATTCCCGCGAATTACACGAATCTTGCTGGGCCGCCAAGTTTTGACACCTGTACAAGAGACGTATTTGACAAAGAAACCACCTTCACGATTGAACAAATTATCAATATCGTAAAAGGAATAGCCAATGCTGCAAATCATTTACATAGGAGAGGTATTATGCATGGCGATTTATATGCCCACAATATTTTAATTAATGAAGACACTCAGCCCCTGTTTGGAGATTTCGGTGGAGCGATGTTATATGAAACCAACAGTGTAATTGGTGCGCAATTGGAACACATAGAAGTAAGAGCGTTTGCTTGTTTGTTAGATGATTTACTTCAGCAAATTTCACCTCTACATCGTCATCATAAAAAGGTAGAAAACCTTACTCAATTAAGAGACAATTGTTGGAATATGAAGGTTGAAGATAGGCCTAATTTTAAAGAAATAGTGAATGTAATACTTACTTTTGAATAAGATTAAGGTCTTGTATTCAACTAAAACAAGACCTTAATAAACTATTTTCTTTCGATTTCTTTTAAATTTTCAATTTTTTTATTTCTTAAAAAACCGTTGATATCTTCCATGTGATCGATAACCCTTTTATTGGTAAATTCAAAAACTTTTGTCGCTAAGCCATCTAAGAAATCCCTATCATGTGACACTAAAATAATAGTGCCTTCAAATGCTTTTAAAGCATCCTTTAAAATGTCTTTGGTTTTGATATCCAGATGGTTAGTAGGCTCATCTAGAATCAATAGATTCACAGGCTCAAGCAATAATTTAATCATGGCTAATCGAGTTTTTTCTCCACCTGAAAGCACTTTTACTTTTTTACCAGATGTTTCACCTCCAAACATAAATGCCCCCAAAATATCTTTGATTTTATTTCGAGTATCACCGGTTGCAATATTGTCAACAGTTTGAAAAACAGTCAATTCTCCATCTAACAATGCCGCTTGGTTTTGTGCGAAATACCCAATTAAAGTACTAGAACTCAATTGCATATTGCCTTCGAACTCAATTTCTCCCATTATAGCCTTCACCATGGTAGATTTTCCTTCCCCATTTTTCCCTACAAAAGCAATCCTTTCGCCACGTTCTATGGTCATGGAAGCATTTTTAAAGACAACATGGTCGCCATATTTTTTGGTAATGTCTTCGGCAACAACAGGGTAATTTCCAGAACGAGGAGCTGGAGGAAATTTTAAATTAAGTGCAGAGGTATCCACTTCATCTACTTCTAAAATCGTTAATTTTTCTAACATTTTAACCCTCGATTGTACTTGAAGCGTTTTAGAGTAGGTACCTTTAAACCTGTCAATAAACTCCATATTATCGGCAATCATACGTTGTTGTTCGTCAACTGCTTTTTGTTGGTGTTCACGCCTTTCTATTCTTAATTGAAGGTAATGAGAATAATTGACCTTGTAGTCATAAATTTTACCCATGGTTACTTCAATCGTTCTATTGGTAATATTGTCTACAAATGCCTTGTCATGCGAAATAACAATTACCGCCTTGGCACTAGAAGTTAAAAATTCTTCTAACCACTGAATCGATTCAATATCTAGGTGATTAGTAGGTTCATCTAGTAAAATCAAATCGGGATCTTGTAATAAAATTTTAGCCAATTCAATTCTCATTCGCCAACCACCACTAAATTCGGTGGTATTACGATGAAAATCTGTTCTTAAAAAACCTAAACCTAACAGAATTTTCTCTACTTTATCATCGAAATTGATTTCTTCAATCGAATAATATTTTTCTCCTAGTTCTGAAACATCTTCAATTAACTTGTAATAACTTTCTGATTCATAATCAGTCCTGGTTTCTAATTCATTGGTCAGTCTATCCATTTCAGCTTTCATTCCTAATACTTTGGAAAAAGCTTTAGAGGTTTCTTCAAAAACGGTACATTCATCATTGGTTAATAAATGTTGAGGAAGATAGGCAATTACCGCATCTCCAGGAGCAGATATTTTCCCTGTAGTTGGTTTCTCGGCACCCGCAATAATTTTCAATAGGGTTGATTTCCCCGCACCATTTTTACCCATGAGGGCTATTCGGTCTTTGTCATTGATATTAAAGGTAATATCGCTAAAAAGCGTTGTGCCACTAAAAGATTTACTGATGCCGTCAACTGAAATCATAGGAATTAAATGCTTAATTTTTTACAAAAATACATAATTGCATGAAAGGCATGAATGTATTTTTAATTTATTTGGTTTAATTTAAAATTGTCAATATATTTACCATTAAATGTAAATATATTTCACAATGACCTATTTTGCTGATAATATTCGATTTTTAAGGAGCCAAAAATCCTTATCACAAACCTCTTTGGCTGACATGTTTCAATTAACTAGAGGACAATTGGCATCCTATGAAGACGGTAGGGCAGAACCGAGTCAAGAAACACTCATTAAATATGCTGATTATTTCAAATTACCAATTGATGCCTTGATAAAATTTGATTTATCTCAAGCAGCGGATGGCAATTTCATGCATCTTACTAATAATAAAATTTTATTTCCTGTTCAAGTGTCTGCGGATAATGAAGATTTAATTGAACTTGTTCCTGTCAAAGCTTCCGCTGGTTATTTGGCTGGGCATGCAGACCCAGGGTATATCGCACGTTTACCTCAATTGAAATTGCCTTTTATACCAACAGGAAAACACCGTGCATTTCCAATTATAGGCGATTCAATGGATCCTGGCGTACATGATGGCGCATTTGTCGTGGCTAAATACTTGGAAGATGTTCGATTTATCACCAATGCACAAACGTATATTGTCGTTACCCAGTTTGATGGTTTGAGTTATAAAAGGGTGTTTTTGGATAAAATTAAAGAAGGTATTCTAATTCTTAAATCGGATAATCCATTATATAAACCATTTCAAGTACATCTTAATGAGGTAGTAGAACTTTGGGAATATACCTGTAAAATTGATTTACAAGCCTACAAACCAGAAGATTTGAATCTAGAAAGCATTGTTCGAATGATGCGTGAATTTCAAATTGAATTGGCTGAAATAAAAAAAGGGATATCAAAAACTGATGACTAATTACTTATGAAAAATAAAATTATTTTCTACCTACTAATAGGTTCATTTGGAGTGAATGCGTTTTTTTTATACAAAGTAGTGGTCAGAAAGTACAAAATTCTTTGTTATAAAGATGCACAATCAATCACAACGAAAAATTTAATCAACCCAAAAAAAGTAGTGTATAGTATGAATAGGCAAGATATATACAAGGAATTGCCTATTAAACCTGGTGCAATTGTTTTTGTGGGTGATAGCCATTTTCAATTATTCCCATTGAATGATTTTTTACCATTTCCGAATGTGGTAAATAGAGGAATAGGTGGAGATATTACCTTAGGCGTATTACAACGATTAAGTCAAATACTCCAATATAAGCCTAGTAAAATTGTATTAGAAGTTGGCGTTAATGACATTTTACAGGGTTTGCCAACAAGCCAAGTGGTTAAAAATTACACCCAAATTATTCATAAAATCAAAACTGAATCTCCACAAACTAAAATTTTCATTTTGAGTTTATTACCAACTGGTTGGTATATCAATACCAATGTTCCAGCAGAAATGGCTATTATTAAAGTTAACCAGCAACTAAGTTTAATCAAAGATTCGAATGTTAGCTATATCAATTGTTATGATTCATTGGTTGATGATATTGGTTCTTTAGATTCAAATTTTGATTGTGGTGATAGATTGCACTTAAATTATAACGGCTATAAAGTAATTTCAGACCAGTTAAATAAATATCTTAATTAACGATTAAACAATTTAACTCAAACTCTACACGCCTATTAATTTTATTTTTTACTTTATCAGTTGAATTAATAATTTGTTCTTGGTCTCCTTTGGGAATTATTAAAATCCTTTTCTTATCTAACCCTAAAGAAATCAAATAATTATAAACGGCATAACCTCTTCGTTTTGCAAGGTTATAATTATAATGTTTATTTCCAATGTGATCAGTATGCGCATAAAGTTTTATATTACACATTAAAT
>JBIKPL010000157.1:0-6624 GCA_044357485.1 Cytophagales bacterium | reverse complement strand
TATTGTCACTTTCGCAACGATTTGAACCATCATAAGTAAATGAAACTGTACCATCAGCAGTAGATAAAGCATATACATTTACCGTAGCGATTACAGAATACTGAAAATTACCACCCCCTAAATTGATATAGGTTCGGTAAGTATAAGTGCCTGGAGCAGGGGTAATAAAACTCACAGAAGTATTGGTATTGGCAACCGATACCCAACCACTTCCATCGTTCTTTTCCCAGTGGTCTACCGTACCAGAAGTACCCGACCATTCAAGGGTATAATTGGAGGTGGAAACACAAACATTAGATTGTAAAGGATATACGGCACCTTGGGCATTGGCTTGTTGTACCCATAAAAGTGTACAGAAGAAAAGCATAGCAATTGATTTCAAGACAATAGATGACTGTCGTAAATTCGTAATTTTTTTAATCATAAAGTTTAATCTAAGTAAATTAGCTAGGTCAATAGCTGGTAATTATGGTTGATTTATTGTTCTATTTTTAATGGAATGGATTAGAAGCACACCTAATCATCACGAAATAACAGCATTTTTTTCATTATCTCACTATGATTACTTTAAATATTTTAGATTGATTTTCAACAATCATTCTCAAGAAATACATCCCTGATTTAATTTCATTCTCTTCGAAAACGGCATGATGAAACCTTGTTTGGGGATAATGTTTGCTCATCAACACATGTCCTTCAAGGTCATATAAATCCAATTGCATTTCTCTTTCGACCACTAACTCAGACTCAAACAAGAACCTGCCATCATTAGGATTAGGATATACATTTGCACTTACCACATAGTCGGTATTTTTCACCAAGGTTTTAGGGCTAGTACCTCCTTTTCTAAACACCTTAATGGTTTTAGATTTCGTATCCGTACAAACGCCATTGGTTACGGTGAGCGTTCTGGTCAACATCGTCGTATCCATATAATAAACATGCGAAGGGTCTGTTTCGGTTGACGTTAATCCATCCCCAAAAGTCCATTTTGAAGTAAAAGGTTGAGGATACGACAGGTTAATCATTTTCACCGTATCTCCTACATTGGCCGTGGAGATTGACAAGAAATTGGCATATACCGCATTAGGAGATTGTTGAATTTCAACCGTATCCAAAGCCACACAGGCATTTGCACTGGTGATTTTGAGGTAATAAAACCCTTTGTCTTTTACATCAATCACCTGTTGGGTTGCGGAAAAACCAGTAGTGGATGTCCATAAATAATTGCTTCCTTTGTTACCCGCATCAAGGGCTTGGGTAGTATTGCCACACACAATATAAGCCTCTTTTAATGACAACACAGGCTTATCGTTGAGTGTCAAGAGTAAGGTATCGTTTGCATTACAGCCATTTGCTCCCTGAGCAACCGCCGTATATGTCCCTGCTTGATATGCCTTAATAGAACTGGTGGTTGCACCATTATTCCAATGAAAATTAGACGCATTGGTTTGTAAAGACAATGTACTGGTATCTCCTTTACAACTTTTCACATCATTACCCAAAGACAAACTTGGCTTCGGCAACACCGTAACATTGATGGTATCGGTCGTGGCACATTGAAACGGAGAAGTCACTTTTACCCAAAACGTCCCTGAGCGTTTCACTGTTTCTTTGGCAGCAGTGGTAGTGGTATTCCATAGGAAAGTATTGCCTGCATTCGCCGCATCGAGCGGTAATTGATCACAAATGGTGGTATCGTTCCCTAAATTTACCGTTGGGTAAGCATGCGATTTTACTTGAATAGTATCCGTTGACACACACTGAAATGCATTGGTGTACGCCAATACATATTCTCCCGCTAGGGAAGTTTGAATGCTATTGATTGTCGCATTGGTAGACCACAAATAGCTTGTCCCATTGGATGGCGCAGGACCATCAATGGTCGTAAACTTCCCAATACAAATATCTTTATCATCCCCTAAATCAAAAGTAGTAAAAGGATTAAAGGTCAATTGAATCGTATCCGAAGCAGAGCAATTGGCCTGATTGGTAACCCTCACGATATAAGTACCCGATTGGTTTGCCGTTATTTTTTGAGTCACCACATTGGTTGACCACACAAAACTTGCACCAGGGTTTCCGGCATTCAAAGCCAAACTATTGGGCTGACATAATACCGTATCTTTTCCTAAACTTACCACCGGCGCCGCATTTATAGAGACATTGATGGTATCTTTGGCAACACAATTATTGGACGAAAAAGCACTCACCACATATTCGCCACTCGCTACAGCGGAGATTGTGCTTGTAACCGCATTGGTCGACCATAAATAAGAAGTTGCTGCTACGCCAGCATCTAAAACAATAGATTTACAAGAACTTACATCAAGTCCTAATGATGGCACGAATACGTCTTCAAAAGTTACCAAAATTTGATCAGTAGCTTTACATTGATGGTTATCCGTTAAAACAACAATATAAGTATTCGTTTCTGTTACAGAAATTTCTTGAGTCGTTTCACCTGTCGACCAAGTATAAGAGGCTCCTGTATTGGACGCATTTAATGTCCAGTTTTGACCTTTACATAATACCTTATCATTCCCAAGATTAACACTTGGACTAAAATTCATGGTTACATTTTTTTCAGCTGAAGCAGTACAACCATTCGAAGCAGTAATTTTTAGTCCATAAGTTCCTCCTACCGAAACTGTAATTTGTTGTGTCGTTTCGCCATTGCTCCAATCATATACCGCTCCGGCATTTTGAGCATCAATTTTAAAATTATTCCCTTTACAGAAGGAAGTATCGGCACCTAAATTCAATGTAGGTACCGTCAAAGAATTTACGACCAAAGTATCCCTCGAAACACAATTATTAATGTCTTTCACTTCCAAAACCAAGGTACTATTTCCTGTCACTGCAATTTGATTGGTGATATTCGAAGTACCTATCCAAGCATAACTCATATATCCGGAAGTAGCGGTAATTGTTTTAGGAAACGCTGTGGTACAAATAGACAGGTCATTTCCTAAATCAGGTTTTACGATGCTATTTTCATTAAGCTGAATCGTGCCATTCGCTTTACATCCACTAGCATTGGTAACATTTACATTAAAAACACCCCCATTTTTAGAGGTAACAGTTTGAGTCGTTTTGCCATTAGACCATAAATACTGGCTTCCAACATTGCCCGCATCCACAACCACTGAATCTCCTTTGCAAAAATTAACATTTTTTCCCAAAGATACGACTGGCAAAGCACTCACTCCTATTACAACAGTATCAGAAACAGAACATGCTTGACCATTGGTTACTTTTACGAAATATGTTCCTGGGGTTGAAACAGACAACGTTGAATCACTACTGTTGTCGGACCATACATAGGAAATAGACCTTGACCTTGCATTTAAACGGTAGGGTAAATTATTGGCACACAAAGTAGTATCTTTTCCTAAAGTAAAAATGGGAGCATGTTTCACTATTACCTGAATGGTATCAGCCGTTGAACAACCATTTTGATAACTTACTTTTACACCATAAACGCCCGAAGCCGTAATGGAAGTACTCGAAGTTTTACTTCCACTTAACCATAAAAAAGAAGCATTGGCTTGTGCCACATCCAACACCAAGGGTTTCACATCACAAATAGAAGTATCATTCCCCAAATGAATAGGTGTTGGCGATGACAATAATCCAACAACAACGGTATCGTATCCTTTACAATTATTGGCATCAGTAACAATCACTGAATATTCCCCTGCAGCAGCCACTAACAATTTCTGAGTCGTTTCACCATTGCTCCACAAATAAGTAGCCCCCTGATTTTTTGCATCTAAAACTGCATTTTTACATACATTTTTATCAAAACCTAATTTCACTACCAAAGGCGAATTTGGAACTACTACTACTGAATCTGTGGCCTGACAAGCGTTGGTATTGGTTACTGTCACTTTGTACAAACCTACAGCATTGATATTTATAGTTTGTGTAGTTTCAGAAGTACTCCATAAATAACCACTGCCAACATTGGCGGCATTTAATGTATAAGAATTGCCACAAGTTCGAATTGTATCGCCCAAATCAACTACAGGTAAAGCATTAACCGTAAATGATTTGGTCAAACTACTTTTACAACTTTGAGTAGTCGTTACCGTTAATTTTGCAGAATAATTAGCAGCAATAGGGTAAATATTTGTTGGATTGGCAAGAATACTGGCAGTGCCATCACCCAATTCCCAGGCATAAGTATTCCCAAGGGTTGGGGTTGTATTATTGATAAAATTCAGGTTATTGCCCACACAAATATCATTGGCGGTAAAATCAACCACAGGTAAAGCATGGATGACAATTGCTTTGGTAACAGTTACCGGAGCACCGGTAATTGGTGTTACCGTCAAAGAAACATTAAAAGTTCCGGCAACAGCATAGGTATGGTCAGGGCTTTTTAGGATAGAATTATTACTGTCTCCAAAATCCCAAGCGTAAGTTAAGGTATCAGTGGAGAATACAGATGTATTGGTAAATTGTACCATACTTCCTTCACAAGCAGTTCCTGAAAAAGTAAAATCAGCCACTGAAACATTTGGGTATTTCACTGATTTTGAAGAATTCGCTTTACAACCACTTGCTGTAGTTGCATTAAGGGTTACGGTATACAAACCCTTATTGAAGTATTTGTACAAAGGATTTGTCAGTGTTGAAACGGCACCATTTCCAAAACTCCAATTGTAATTTATCACCTCGTTTGGTGTTACAGAAGTCAAGTTATTGAATAAAATATCTCCATTCACATCACTGCTGTTCGTGAAATCAACTACTGGCAAAGGTTTTACTGCTACATTTTGTGTGGCTGAAACGATACATCCTTTATCAGAAGTTGCCGTTAAGCTTATTGTATAATTTGCATCACTTGCATAAATTGCACTTCCGTTTAAAGTCGTGGCGGTAGTCATATTTCCAAAATCCCAAGCATTTGTAAATGTCCCGGATTTAATGGTAGTATTATTGGTCAATACATAATTTTGGTTGATACAAGTTGTTGGCGAAGCTGAAATACTCACTACCGGATTTGGATAAATGCTCACCGTTTTAGAAAGTGTATTGCTACATCCGAATGCCGTAGTTGCAGTCAAATCAATACTATTGTTTTTCTCATTCAAATAAGTTTTAACCGGAATAGAATCTGTATTGGTAGTACCATCGTTAAAATTCCAAAAATAAGTCATTGACTGCAATTCTGCAGAAGTAGACGTATTGGTTAATGTTAAAGGTGTTTTTGAACAAGCATTAGTCACTGTAAAATCAGGTGTTGGCAAAGCATGTACCGTTACCGTTTGAGATTTTGTACCCACACAACCAAATATAGATTCCGCTGATAATTTAACGGTATAATCTTGTGCGTTGGCATATAAAATAGTCGGAGCTGTCAATACCGATGTTTTGGCATTCCCAAAATCCCAGGCATAAGCCAAGGTGTTTTCATTGCTTGGAGCACCAATGGTAGAGGTATTGGTGAAGTTCATCGGTTGTCCGAGACATACAACATTGTTACTAAAGTTGGGTACAGGCAAAGGTTTCACCTCTACCAATTTTGAGGTTGAAGCCGAACAATTTTGAGCTGAAGTTGCTTTTAAAAGCACGGTATAGGTATTGGCATTAGGAAAAACTGTTTTGGCATTTTTAACGAGTGACGTATCGGTACCTCCAAAATACCACACATAAGAAAGTGTTCCCGAAGCAATGTTTGATTGATTGGTAAAATAAGTGGTATCTGCATTACAAGCTATAGAGCTAGAAAATTTCACCACAGGAAGCTGAAAAACTTTTGCGGTTTGACTGGCGGAAGCAGTACAGCCGCTTGAAGAACTTACCGTTAAATGAAGGATATAATTCCCAACCGCAGCATAAGTAACAATAGGTTCGGCTTCTGAAGAGGTGCCACTGTTGCCTAATGTCCAGACATAACTTAAAGTACCTGCACTTATAGCAGACGTATTGGTAGTACTGGTCACTGCCCCCAAACAGACATCCGTTACCGTAAAACTAGCCGTTGGCAATGGATTGGTAACCGCTACTTGGGTGGTAGAATCCATACAACCTAAAGCAGAAGTAACTTTCAGTTTGGCTGTAAAATTATTGGCCGTAGCATACAGGTTCGTAGGATTTTTTAGGGCAGACGATTGTCCATCGCCAAAAGTCCAAGCACAGGTATAAGTGCCTGCAGAGATAGCAGTAAGATTTAAGAAAGAAGATGTTTGCCCCACGCACACAGGATTTACTGAAAACTTAGCACTTGGAACAGGAAGAATTACCAATACCTGCGTGGTGGTATTGGTACCACCAGTCACCGAAGTGGCGGTCAATGCTACGGTATAGGTTCCGGCTTTGAGGTATTTTTTGGTAGGATGTTGAGCGGTGGAAGTACTGCCATCGCCAAAATCCCAAAGATAAGTTAATGCCCCAACATCTATGGTAGATTGGTCTGTAAATGAAATAGTGGAATAGCTACACAAATCTGGTGCGGCATAGGTAAATGCGGCCACCGGATCTCCCACGGTAGTGATGGTTTGGGTGACGGTATCTTTACAGCCATTGATAGAGGTAACCCATAAATCAACAAGATGGTCTTGAGAAGACGTGTAGGTATAAGTAGGACTTTTCAATACGGAAGTAGCAGCACTT
>JBIKPL010000155.1:0-6662 GCA_044357485.1 Cytophagales bacterium | reverse complement strand
GTTCGGGTTTCATTAACAAATTTACTGCCACCCACGACACTTAATGTTCCCAATTATAGCGATCTAAGCCACTAATGGCTTTATCAAGCAAATTGATTACCGCAATGACATCATTTTTATCGGCCATTTCAATTACTTGATGAATATGACGTGTCGGAATAGAAATTGCGCCAGCAATAGCCCCTAATTTTCCTGATCGTTGCATAGGCCCCGCATCGGTATTGCCACCTGTCAATATTTCTGTTTGCCAAACAATAGCATTTTCGGTGGCCGTTTGTTTTAAATAAGCCACCAACCTTCGATCGGCAATCACAGATGAATCTAATAATTTAATCGCAGCCCCTTTTCCCAATTGCGTAATCATTTCTTGAGGTTTTGCTCCGGGCACATCGTAGGCAATGGTGGTATCTAAAGCAATGGCAAAATCAGGATTTACACTATGACTAGCCAACACCGCACCCCTTGCCCCCATTTCTTCTTGCACAGTAAATACCGCATATAAATCATACGGAAATGCTTGGATTGATTTCAGCACCTCAATCAAAATATACACCGAAATTCTATTGTCAATTGATTTGCAATTTACACAACTCCCCATTTCAATCAATTCGCGCTGGCGGGTTACCGCATCGCCAACCGAAATAAATTCCTCGACTTCTTTTTTGCTCATGCCTAGGTCAATAAAAAAATCAGTTGTTTTAGGCAAAGTAGCGCGCTCCTCGACAGACATCACATGAATGGGCTTACTACCCATTACGCCAATCAAATCTTTCTTACCATGCACAATAACGCGTTGAGCCGTCAATGTTTTAGGATCGAAACCACCAAGGGTATGAAACCTCAAAAAACCTTGGTCGTCGATATGGGTTACTATAAAACCAATTTCATCTAAATGTGCCGCAACCATCACTTTCTTGGCAGAAACCTGCCCTTGCACCGCACGTTTAATGGCGACAAGATTGCCCATATTGTCAATAGAAAATTCATCTACAAAAGGTTGTATCACGGAAACCACAACATCTCTGATGCGTTTTTCAAATCCAGGAGCCCCTGGTGTTTCACATATTGTTTTAAGGAGGTCGAGATCAATTGTTTTCATTGGATTCAAAAAGTTTTAGGTTGTACATGACAATACTCTATAAATGAAAAAAAGTTGGCCTTTCGACCAACTTTTTCCCTATTACAATAATCAATCACACTATTCAATAACACTCAATTTCACCATATTGGTTAAACGTTTTTCGTCAATTGGCATACTGCCCGTATTGACTACCACGTCACCTTTTTTCAAGAATCCCGCCCCTACCAAGATATCGTTAATTTCTTTGATAGAAGTATCTGTTGAATCAAATTTATCATAATAGAAAGCATTAACACCCCAAACCAAGTTAAGTGTGTTTACCAATTCTTTATTGTCTGTAAAAATAAAGATATCAGCTTCTGGTCTTAAACTAGATAATTTAAAAGCAGTAAAGCCCGATTTAGAAGTTCCGATAATGGCTTTCGCTTCTACATTCACCGCCAAATTAAGGGCTGAAGCAATAACGCTTTCGTTGTAGAAAGTTTTAGACAAAGGATCTAACTCGTAATCTTTGTTATAAATATTTACATTTTCTTCTACCGCTTGAATAATTTGCACCATATAATTAATGGTTTGCAATGGGAATTTTCCAGAAGCAGTTTCAGCGCTTAGCATTACAGCATCTGCGCCATCCATCACCGCATTCGCCACATCATTGGCTTCAGCACGGGTAGGACGAGGATTTGTAATCATACTTTCCATCATTTGTGTTGCCACAATAACAGGCTTAGAAGCAAGATTACATTTTCTAATCATCATTTTTTGAGCCACAGGAACATCAGCCAATGGAATTTCAACCCCAAGGTCTCCACGAGCTACCATAATGGCATCACTCACTTTGATAATGGCATCAATATTAGCCAATGCTTCAGGTTTTTCAATTTTAGCAACCACCTTCGCAATTGATTTGTGCTCGGTAAGGATTGCTTTGATGTCATCGATATCTTCTGCACATCTAACAAAAGACAAGGCTATCCAGTCAATTTTATGTTCGATACCAAACAACAAATCTTCTTTGTCTTTTTCAGTTAATGAAGGAGCTGATACATTAGAATCGGGCAGGTTAATGCCTTTTTTAGATTTAATGATACCACCGTACACTACTTTGGTTTGAATTTCTTTTACACCATCCGTAGAAATCACTTTTAATTCAAGATTACCATCATCAATTAAAATAGTATCACCAGCTTTTACATCGCCTGGCATTGGGTGATAGCCAGTATAAATGCGTTTGTTATTTCCAATGCATTTTTCATTGGTAATCACAAGGTCTTGACCATTTTCTAACATCACGCCGTTGTTTTCAACTTCGCCAGTACGAATTTTAGGACCTTGTAAATCTTGTAACAACGCTACTTTCGTTCCGTGTGTGGCATTGATAGATCGAACGATGTCGATAACTTTTTTATGATCTTCGTGAGAACCGTGAGAAAAATTTAAGCGAAACACATTCACACCAGCCTTAACCAACTCCAATAAAGTCTCTTCGTTATTAGAAGTAGGACCAACAGTGGCAATGATTTTTGTTTTTTTCAATACTTTACTCATCTTAAAATAATAGGTTTTCTTTTGAATTTATAGTTGATATATCGAGCAACGCTACGTGTTGAATGATACTCAAGTCTCTTATTTTTAATTCTATTTGTGCTAAACGCTCTTGGTTAAACTCCCCTGCTAAGTGAAAGAAATAATCAAAATGTTTGTACTCTGGCAGTAGAAAAGGCTTTGTAACATTCTCAAATTCTACCGCTTTATTTTTTAGCAGCCTAAAACTACTATATTCTGACTCAAATAAAAAATTTGAAATCAAAAATCTACTCCCTTTTAGGAATAGAAATTCAATATCTGCCTTTTTCGTAAGTTTAATTTGCAAAATTTTATTAAAAGCCCAAGCCAATTTGAATTCTTTAGAAGACGAAGCAATGGCCAAAACCGTAAAATCATATTCATAGTCAACAATAAGTTTATTGGATTTCATATTTTACGGATGGACTGATGGGCAGATTACAAATATAAAAATCTATCTAAATATAAAAAAACTTCGGGTAATGTTTTGGCCTGATGTCCTATAAAAAAAGAGATGTAGAAAATTCCTACATCTCTTTTTAACTGAAACATGAATAGCAATTAAACAATTGCAACTCTTCTGAATTCCGCTACGGTTAATCCTTTACTAATTCCGTCTAACAATTGAGCAACAGTTTTAGATGGATCTTTCACAAATTCTTGGTTCAACAAAGTATTGTCTTTGTAGAATTTATTTAATTTACCTAAGGCAATTTTTTCAAGCATTGCTTCTGGTTTACCTTCTGCTCTTGCTTGTTCTTTACCAATTTCAATTTCACGTTCTACAACAGAAGCATCAACGCCATCTTTGTCAACAGCGATAGCTTTCATCGCCGCAATTTGCATGGCTACATCTTTTCCAGCATCTTCTACATTGGCACCGTTTACATTTTTCAATGAAACCAATACGCCTAATTTACCATTAGAGTGAACGTAAGGAATTACTTTTTCACCTGTTACGTTTTCGTAAGCCGTAATCACCATTTTCTCGCCAGTTTTACCAGTAAGTTCTGTGATGGTTTCTTCTACCGAACGACCGTCAGCCAAAACAATAGCAAGCAAAGCTTCGGTTGTAGCAGGATTGTGAGCGACAGCAGTATCTAAAATTGTTTTTGCAAGATTTTTGAAATCATCAATTTTAGAAACGGGTTCCGTTTCGCAAGCCAAAGAAATCAATTTCCCGTTAGTGCCATCTGCATTAACGAAAATAGAAACCAATCCTTCAGAAGTAGCATTACCAGCACGAGCGGCAGATACTTTTTGACCTTTTTTACGAAGCGCATCAATTGCTGCTTCAAAATCACCATTGGTTTCCGTAAGTGCTTTTTTGCAATCCATCATACCAGCACCAGTCATTTGTCTTAATTTATTGACATCTTGTGCTGAAATTTGAGCTGTAGTTGACATAAGTCTTATAATTTTGAATTTTAAATTTTGAATTTTGGATTTTGGATTCGCTACAAATGTGGGTTAAACTTCATTACGCCATCAATAGTGCGACAAAATTGATATAAACAAAAATTGAACATTAAATACCAAGTACTTAATGTTCAATTTTCCAATCTTATATAATTAAAAGATTAAGCTTCTGCGTCTTCGGTTTTGCTTCTAATCGCTTCTTCGTCTTTCGCTTTTTCTTCTTCTTCGTCTTTGCTTTTCTTTCTTTCTACTAAAGCATCTTCAATTGCAGCGCCAATGATTGAAGTAATCAAAGCGATTGATTTGAATGCATCATCGTTTCCAGGAATCACGTAATCAACGCCATCAGGATCAGAGTTAGTATCTACCACACCAAAAACAGGAATACCTAATCTTTGTGCTTCAGCGATAGCGATGTGTTCTTTTTTAGCATCTACTACAAACAAGGCAGCAGGAAGTCTAGTAAGATCAGCAACACCACCAAGAATTTTCTCTAGTTTTTGTCTTTGACGAGTGATAGTCAATTGTTCTCTTTTCGCAAGGCTTTTGTAAGCTTCATCTTTCATCAATCTGTCGATAGTCGACATTTTTTTCAAAGATTTACGAATCGTTTGGAAGTTGGTAAGCATACCGCCCAACCATCTTTCAGTAACAAAGGGCATCTTAAGTCTTTTAGCTTCTTGCATCACAAACTCTTTCGCTTGTTTTTTAGTCGCTACAAAAAGAACTTTACGTCCTGATTTCACTATGTTTTTAATAGCCGCTTGCGCATCTTCTAAACAAGCTACCGTTTTGTTGAGATCAATGATGTGAATCCCGTTACGCTCCATAAATATATAGGGCGCCATTTTGGGATTCCATTTTCTCGTTAGGTGACCGAAGTGTACACCTGCATCCAATAAATCTTTGTATTCTACTTTTGACATTAGAAAGGATGTTTTTTAAAATAAT
The DNA here is from genome assembly GCA_044357485.1 of Cytophagales bacterium. Classification (GTDB taxonomy): domain Bacteria; phylum Bacteroidota; class Bacteroidia; order Cytophagales; family UBA9547; genus CALPQG02. Next base: position 1,645 of record JBIKPL010000155.1, on the reverse strand, counting down.
ATTAACGTTTACTAAACTGGAATCTTTTTCTAGCTTTTGCTCTACCGTATTTCTTACGCTCAACCATTCTAGGATCTCTAGTAAGGAAGCCTTCTTTTTTCAAAGTAGGACGAAGTTCAAGATTTACGTCACAAAGAACTCTAGAAATTGCCATTCTTACTGCAACTGCCTGACCAGCAACACCACCACCTTTTACGTTTACGTAAACATCGTGTTTGCCAACTTCTTCAGTAATTACAAAAGCTTGGTTAACTAAAGTTTGAAGAATTTCTGTAGGAAAATACTCTTTGTAATCTCTTTTATTAACGGTGATAAGACCTGTGCCTGGTTTTACATAAACCCTCGCTACTGCTGTCTTTCTTCTACCAATTTTGTTGATAATTTCCATCTACTTAATTATAGCTTGATTAACTTTGGTTCTTGTGCGCCGTGCGGATGAGACTCTCCAGCATATACATATAGATTGGTAAAAAGTTTTCTACCAAGTCTATTCTTTGGTAACATCCCTTTTACAGCTTTCTCTATGATAGAGGCAGGTCTAGTTTCAAGCAATTGACGAGGTGTTTTAAATCTTTGACCACCTGGATAACCAGTGTGAGATGTATACACTTTGTCGCTTAGCTTTTTACCCGTAAGCCTAATTTTTTCAGCATTAATAACAATGACGTTATCACCACAATCCACGTTGGGAGTGTAGTTAGCCTTATTTTTACCTCTGATGATCTTAGCAACCTCGCTAGAGAAACGGCCAAGAACAAGAGATTCAGCATCAACAATCACCCATCTTTTGTCGACAGTTGCTTTGTTAGCGGAGATCGTTTTGTAACTTAAAGTATCCAATTTTGAAACAGATTTATAGTAGTTCCTGAAAACATATTGTTCTCTCCACTTACATGGAAAGGGTCACAAATATAAATAATTATAATTTGCTATGCAACAGAGTTTAGTTTTTTTCTTGTTTTATTTTAGTATAGGGTATTAGGTATTAAGCATTAGGTATTAGTTATTAAGTTATTAGTTTTCAGTTTAGGGTTTATTGTTGCGTAAATAAAATTGTAAAACCGTATAGTTTTAGTTTCTTTGTACTTAATACTTAATACTTAATACCTTGTACCCAATACTTTGTACTCAATACCTTGTACTTAATACTTTGTACTTAATACCTACAAACTACTTATTCTTCCCCAACAACTTTATCAACACTTCCATGTCTTTTAAATAAGGCGCTTCCACGATCAGAGTGCCGCCCTGAGGGTTTTCTAATTCTAAACGACGGGCATGAAGGGCAAACCTTTTGATCATGGGTTGTTCTTCGGTATCTTTTTTAAGGTTGAATTTTTTCTTTAGTCTGGACAAATAAGGGAGTTTTCCGCCATATTGCGTATCGGCGGTAATAGAAGCTCCAATGGTCGCAAGATGCACCCTGATTTGGTGCATACGCCCCGTAACGGGCATACATTCTACCAAAGTATGGTATTTGTACACGTCTAAAGTTCTAAAAAATGTTTCCGCAGGCTTCCCTCCTTGCCTGTCTATTTTCACAATACCGTTGGGTAAAGGCGTTATTGGCAAGTTCACATGCATGACATTAAAATCATGAATGCCATCCGTCACGGCATGGTATATTTTTTTAATTTCCCTGTGT
>JBIKPL010000154.1:0-6683 GCA_044357485.1 Cytophagales bacterium | reverse complement strand
TTGTTGGAAAAGAACTCCAACAATGGCGGAAAAGTATTAGGTATTAAGTATTAGGTCTTAGGTATTCATGTAAACTTTGTACCTTGTACTTTGTACTTAATACCTTGTACTTTGTACCCTGTACTAAATATTTTTCACGCAAAGTACGCAGACCTGCTCTTTCGAATTTGTGTATAAAACACACATGTTGGTCTTTTTGGCCAACAAGCAAAAAATCTATAAAATAAAACAGTGGCTTAGTCTCGAAAAATAAAATTCCAAAATCCTTTCATCAAAACGAAAGACCTTTGGAATTTTTTAAATTATTTCACAATAGTAACCGAACCAGCTTTGTTGCTTATCATTACAACTTTGCAAATAAATTTCAACCTGCAACAATAAAGAAGCGAATGCTACGAATAAATCAATAATTGAAGCAAAAAATGCAACGATAAATTTCAGCATGCAACGAATAAAGGGTATATTCGTTGCAAAAAATACAACGAATGGAGTTTTTCATACATCAAAATAGTAACTGGCCCAATTTTATTTGGAAGACTGAAGATTTTGTTGATTTGCTTAGTGAAGCAAGAAATCTACAAGGGCGGTTGACAGGTAAAATGGAATCATTAGGATTTGACCTAAGAAATGAAGCGCTACTTGATACATTAACTTTGGATGTATTAAAATCCTCGGAAATTGAAGGTGAATTTTTAAATCCTGACCAAGTCCGTTCATCTATTGCAAGAAGATTGGGGATGGAAATTGCTGGTTCAGTTAATTCAGACAGAAATGTGGATGGTGTTGTTGAAATGATGCTTGATGCAACACAAAAATGTTTTGATCCATTAACAGCAGAACGACTTTTTGATTGGCATGCTGCATTGTTACCAACAGGTAGAAGTGGAATGTTTAAAATAACCGTTGCCGATTGGAGAAAGGACACAACAGGTCAGATGCAAGTTGTGTCAGGAGCAATGGGAAAAGAAAAAGTTCATTTTCAAGCACCTGATTCAAATTTAATAGAAAATGAAATGCAAAGATTGCTAGATTGGTTCAATAATAATGATAAAATTGATTTAGTAATTAAAGCTTCAATTGCACATCTTTGGTTTGTCACCATTCATCCACTTGAAGACGGTAATGGAAGGATTACAAGAGCCTTGACAGACATGTTATTAGCTCAATCTGACAGAAGTAATCAGCGATTTTATAGTATGTCAGCTCAAATTAGACAGGAGCGAAAACAATACTATGACATACTTGAAAAAACACAAAAAGGGAATCTTGATATAACAGAATGGATAAAATGGTTTTTACAATGTTTAATAAATGCTTTAAAATCTACAAATTCGACATTAACTCAAGTTTTATACAAAGCTGATTTCTGGAATAAACATTCAAATACAATCATCAACGAGAGACAAAAAAAACTTCTAAACAAACTTTTTGACGGATTTGACGGAAAACTAACTTCATCAAAATGGGCAAAAATTGCAAAATGTTCAAAAGACACTGCAATTAGAGATATTAACGATTTGATCAATAAGGATATCTTACAAAAGGAAACTGCTGGAGGAAGAAGTACGAATTATGAGCTAAAAAACTAAAAGACAACACTACTCCCTATTTACGCAAAAGCGAACAAGGCGTCGGAAAAGTATTAGGTAATAAGTATTAGGTATTAAGTATTAGGTATTAAGTATTAGGTATTCATGTAAACTTTGTACCTTGTACTTTGTACTTTGTATGCCACTAGATTAAGTCTACTCTTTGTCTGGTTCAAGTCTTTAGCTTTAGCGGAGACTTGGGCCTGGTTTTATACGAAGTCTTCAGACTTGAGCGAAAAAGTATTAAATATTAGGTATTAAGTATTAGGTCTTAGGTCTTAGGTATTCATGTAAACTTTGTACCCTGTACCTTGTACCTTGTACTTTATACCCTGTACCTTGTACTTAATAATCTGTACCTTGTACTGAGCCGCTACAGTTAGGATAAGAGAAGCCAGTTTATAAACTGGCTATTTTTGTTAAATTCCATCGAGATCTTGATAGAGTTCACGAAACATCTTTTTTGCACTTTTGACGATTGCAGGAATGTTTTTATTTTTTCTGTTTACGAGTAAGTATGCACTCGTTTTATTGTCGTAATGGTGTTCAAATTGACCAAGACCAACCACGTTATTTGTAAGCGTTTGATAAATCCTAAACCTTTGCGTATTGTCCTTATCTTCGTTTTTCTCAGGTCTGTTTTTGTCGTATTTTTCAGCACCAATAAACCCAATACTTGCGTGAGGGTTTGGCGTAAGCACTTGATTTTTTATAATTTCTAGAACTGTTCTTAATATTCTACCCGTGCAATTATCTTGGTCGTTAATTGTAAGGTTGTATCGTTTTTTCGAACGTTCATGTGCTGCAATATGAAACTTTACAATATATATATCCAAGTCATATTTTTCAACATTAACCCAATACACTCTTTGGCGTGTTTTGAATTTGTATGTTGTTATATCATAAGGTAGTGCCTTGCTTTCAGTATGTTTTATTTGACTGTACTCGAAAAAATGAGTAAACATCCTAATTGATTAGGTAGTCATAGGCCGAACATCTGATTTGAGCGTGTTCTTGTCTTGTTACTTTTTTTAAATTTAGTATAGCAGGAGAAGTTGAAATGGAATCATTTGTTTTTCCTTTAGTTTTTTTGTCCCTAGGAAAAAAGTAACCAATAATAGCTTTCATATTGATATTAGGTTAAGTGTTTGAAAAATATACGACTGTTTGTTATTACAATGTTACAAATTTATACAACAAAATTTAACAAACAAAGTTTGTTAAATAATAATAATTTATTGCTATTAGTAATTGTATGCCCACAAAAGCAAAGCTAACAAGGCGTCACCAACAAATCTTTGTGTGTAAAAACATACATGTTGTTGGAGAAGAACGCCAAAAAAGTATTAAGTATTAAGTATTCATGTAAACCCTGTACCTTGTACCTTGTACTTTGTACCCTGTACCCTATACTTTGTACTTAATACCTTGTACCTTTGTACCCTGTACCTCCTGTCTAGTGACTGTTATGAAAAAGGCATCTTACCGTTTAATGGCTAGAACCAAAATGATAAATATTGCTTGACATAGCCAAACGACTGCTGAAATCTTTAATTTGATTCAAAAAGGCAATGCATGGTAAGGGCATTAGAAACAATTGCTTTACTGTATTGGTTTGATTTTACTCCCCACGTGGTAATAATGGCAGTATAAATACTTTTGTTGGTTTTAGTTGCGGTTCTATATTGATTTTCTTTATTCCTTAACCTATTAAGATAATCTTGATCCATTGAAAACGCTTCATTATAAAACTTAATTTCACAAAGATTTACCACATCGTCATCTCGTTCTATCACAAAATCAACTTGTGCTTTATCGTTATTCCAACTGTAGTTTTTGGATTGAATTTGGTCGCATTTTAATCCCTTTTTTACCTGTGTAACATGTTTTAAGCATATAGTTTCGAATGCATAGCCACACCAAGTGCTATATGCTGGCTTTTGAAATATTTGTGTCCACTTTGCTCCCTTAAAGGGCAACATAAATTGAAGATAAAACAAACAATATTCATCGTAAATGCGATAAAGTGTTGTTTTTTTATTGTCACAATAGGCATCATATTTTAACACAAATCCTGATTGCATGAGTTCCTCTAAGGCATCAGTAAACCTTCCACCAGATGAGATACTTAATGCTTCTAGCATTTCATCTCTTGTAATTCCCTTTTTATTGCCTTTCGATAAAGTATCCATTATTTTTTGATGAAAAGAACTTTCCTCGAAAAGTGATTTGAATACTTGTTCATATTCATCTTCTAAATATGCTCCATTTTGAAAACACAAATTTTCAATGGTCATTACGGCAGATTCACCCGGTTTTACATGTTCTAAGTATTCAGCAACTCCTCCTAAAACCATGTATATTTTAAGTATTTCATACTCTTCCATTGGGATACTTTTGTACTTGAAAAAATCACGCGTTTCACTTAAATCAAATGGCTTTAACTTGATTGTTTGGGTTATTCTTTTACTTAATCCCTCCGTATTATTAACAATTTTCTTTACCATGTAGGAGGCTGCAGAACCGCATACTACCACAATTAGATCACTTCTTGTTGTACAGTAGTCATTCCAAAAATTTTCAAATGCAAACAAAAATCCAGATTTATGAGAATCTACCCAAGGAAACTCATCTATGAATATTACTTTCTTTTTCTTGGTCTCTTTAATTCTATTAAAAAAGATTTTGAGATAACTAAATGCTTCTAGCCAATCAGCTGGTTGTTTTTCTTTCTTGAAATCGTTTGTTACTTCATTCAGTTTAAGCATGAAGTTTTTTATTTGATTGGTTCTTTTGCCGTTACTTAATCCAGTAAAACTAAATGTAATTTGTTTTCCAAAAAACGTTCTAACCAGATAGGTCTTTCCAATTCTCCTCCTTCCATAAATGGCTATTAATTCCGACCGATGGCTATTCAACGCATCGGTTAAAATTTCCTGTTCACGCAACCGACCTACCATTTTTTGAAACATATCATTGTTTTTAATCTGTTTATTACTGTGCCAAAAGTACAAAATAATTATCATTATGGCACACTATAAAGTGTATTTATTAAATTATTGTAGTGCCAATTATTTTGTTTGTTCATTACGACTCTGCTCTTCCGAATTTGCAATTCAATGTCGTTAAGTTAAGGAAAAAAAATAGCGATAATCCGTTTTATCCTCTTGATCCTCGTTCTAAGTTTTTATTCTTTGACAAAGAATAAAAACAAAATTGAACACAGATTTGGCGGATTAAGCGGGTTGTCACGGATTTAAAAGTATCAAAATGCTTAACTTAACGACATTGCTCTCCAAAGGAGAGGGAGTTGTCCATTAATCATAGTTTCGTAATTAATTCATAGAAAACAGCACGTTATCAATACCACATTTTGCCTTTGTTGGTGTTCTTCACCAACAAATGTTAGAATTTAAGGCTAAACATTGATTAAACACATCCATTTGTTGGTGACGCCTTGTTGAGATTTGGTATGTGATTTTAACTTTGTTGAAGGCTAAACACCAACAAAGGCGAAAAAATAATTCAATTTTTATGTTACTTTTTGCTACTTCACTTGTCGTTAAGAATGAGAGTAAAAAATTTCTTGTATTTTGAATGCTAAAAAAAATGGCTAAGTTTGTTTTTAGTATTGTTAAAGCATACTACCATATAAATTCGCACAACCAATAAACAACCTTCATAACTATGAAAACAAACTTGACAAAAAGAGTATTTAGTGTACTGATTATCAGTATATTATCTTCTATTGGGGGGGGTATTCGCCCAAGTAGGTATAGGCACCACCTCGCCTAGCAATGACTTAGATGTTGAAGGCAGCGGAGCAGCCGCTACCGCTATCGACATCAACAACACCTCTACAGGAGACCCTAAAATTAATTTTCAATTAAGTGGTTCTACTACTTTTTCTATGGGTGTCGATGACGACGATTCCGACAAATTTAAAATTGGTACATCGGCCCTTGAAACCAGCACCCGTTTTACTATTGATGCTTCTGGAAATTGTGGTATTGGAACGACTTCGCCGGCAACGAAATTAAATTTAGGTTGTACATATACATCAGATAATGAAATTACTAGTATGATTGCTATGGAAATTACCAATTCAGGTTACTGGGATTGGGCAATAGGACCAACAGTTAGATCGGGTAGAGGCGTTTTTGATGTAAAAGGGGGTGCCGATGGATTGGGGAGTATATCTACATTTTTTACAATTGATGGTGAATTTGGTTATGTAGGCATTGGCGCCTCCACTCCAGGTTATAAACTCACCGTAAATGGGCAGCCAGGAGCCAACGGCTACACCGCCTTTACCAATTATAGTGATAGCCGCTTAAAAACAAATATTTCCAGTTTAGATACAGGTGCATTAAGTAAAATAATGCAATTGCGTCCGGTTTCATTTCAATACAACAAAAAGTACTTGCAGCTTTACGCAGGTTCTGATTTACAAAAAGTGCACAAAGGATTTATTGCACAAGAAATTCGCAAAGTTTTTCCTGAAATGGTATCGGAAATGAAGGCGTCTCCTGATAGTGTTCAATACTTAGATTTAAATGTATCGCACCTACAAGTGTATTTGGTAAAAGCGTTGCAAGAACAACAAGTTATTATCAATGCTCAGAAAGCTGAAATTGATGCTTTAAAAGTAAACGCATTAAAAGTGGCTGAGTTAGAAAACAAAATGAATGCTATGCTTTTGTTGCTTAATACCAAAACAGAGGTAACCGCTAAACAGTAAGGAAATATGTTTATGAAACCAACAGCCATAAAAATATTAAGTTTAGTGTTTTTACTGCAACACTTTGCTGCTCATGCACAAAATATAACTGTTGCAACATCAGGCACCATGGGTTTAGGTGCGGATAATAAAATATCTGACGCAAGTACTGTAAACATGAAAGGTGGTACATTACGCACCGGTTCGGGTGCAGGTTTCAGCGAAACAGTAGGAACGTTAACTTTAAGCGACAATAGTACAATTGTCTTGGGCACAGGTAGTCATACGCTTACATTTGCTCCAAGTGGTGGTGTTTCCTGGACCGCTGGAAAAACACTAACCATCACTGGCTGGACAGGTAGTTTTAATAGTAC
>JBIKPL010000153.1:0-6689 GCA_044357485.1 Cytophagales bacterium | reverse complement strand
CCATTATTGGTAAAACTCCCTTTCACGGTAACAGTATGGGTTGCGGCAACAGCACCAACACTAATATTAGCAGTAGCAGGAACTACAAAATCGCCTTCTACAATTACAGTTCTAGCCGTAGCATCGTTCCCTATAATTAAATTAGCATTTGCTGAAACCTGTAACGAAAGCACTTGAATGTTTTGATTTACGACAATGGTATGATTTGATTGTACCACAAAAATACTAGACGCATCGGTTAGCTTTAACGCTATTGGAGAGGCGCCTGAACCATTTGCGGCAGTATTCCAATTGGATAGATTACTGAAATCCCCAGACAATTGAGAATAATAGGTATTCCCTGAAGTGTTCCAGGAAATGTTGGTACCAGGAATACCATTGTCTTTTTCATATTGTTGGCCAGCAGCACCATAGGCTAAAGCTCCCTGTGCATCTTGAAAAGTTAAGACTCCCGTACCTGTTGTTCTGGTGACGTTGTAAACTTGACCAGCCCCAAAAGAGGTGTTAGTAATCGTGATCCCTGTGCCAAGATTAATTGATGTTAAATTCAAATAGGTTGAATTCACACCTCCAAGTCCATTGGTAAATGAACCATTAGAAAAATTATTAGTAGCATCAATGGCGCCTCCACTGAGAACAATACCCGCTAAGCCCAAGTTTTCAATCAAATAATGTTGTGCATGAAAAACACCCGTTGCCGCAGATTGCGTAACCGTAAAATTTCCTGCAGCATTGTTTGTCAAGGTGGCTAGGTTTCCAATTGTTCCAACGGCTTTAAAAATACCGGCATTGGTGATAGAAGTCGCATTGGCCATTCTAAGAAAACCTCCTGCTCCAATATCTAAAGTTCCCCCTGATGATACCGTAATATTACCTAGAGAGATTAATTTTTTCCCATTAATGAATAAATTCCCTGCAATAGTAGAAGTAGTGGTCACCGTAGTGTTGCCTGTGGTGTTTAAAGTGAGGCTACTAGCAGCGGACACAATTAAAGCCGCAGGGAAAACCACATCAGCTGTACCCGATAAAGTTAGTCCGCCTACACCCGAAACGGTTAATGTTCCAGTACCAGTGAACACTAAATTATTAGTAGACCAATTGATGGCTGAAGTGGCCATAATGGTACGATTTCCTGTGGTATTGATGGTGGCAGCAGGCATATTGAAGGTGCCAGCAGTATAGGTTACACCACCATTGACCAATACATTGGCTGCCGCTAAAGCGGAGAGGTCAAGCGTTCCGGCAGTTAAAGTAAGTAAACCAGTGAAAGTGGTAGTAGCAGTATTGTCGTTATCTGTAAAATTACCAGAACCAGAAACCGTTGTAGCCCCAACAATAGACACCGCTCCAGTAGTGCTAAATGTCAAATTACCTGTAACCGATAAAGCGCCAGGAATGGTCTCCGTGGCTGAGCCAGAAATGGTGAGTCCACCTACACCCGAAACGGTTAATGTACCAGTACCAGTGAGCACTAAATTATTAGAGGACCAATTGATGGCAGAAGTGGCCGTAATGGTGCGATTTCCTGTGGTAGAAAAAGTAGCATAAGGAACATCAAAAGTGGTTCCCGCGTGCGTTAGTCCGCCATTAAAAACAAGATTGGCGGCATTGGTAACAGCAGATGTAGTGATGGCGCCATTATTGGTAAAAAGACCGGTAAAGATAGTGATTCCGGTATTAGAGAGCACAAAAGCCTGACTTGCATTCACGGTAAAAGTTCCTGCAAAGGTAATTGCATTGGTACCCGTTAAGGTTAGTGTTCCTGCCGTAACGGTAACATTACCTGCAAAAGAAGAAAAGTTTGCACCGGAGGTTAGTGTTTGTGAAGCATTAAAAGTAACATTACCTGTTCCTGTTTTATTAAATGTACCCGCATTGTTTATCCCACCAGCAAAAACAAAAGCAGAAGTATTGGCCGTAAAAAGTGTTCCTCCAGCATTGATACTTAGCAAACCAGTAAAAGTATTGGTACCCGAATTGTTATCATCATTCAAAGTTCCTGTAGCAGAAATTAACGTTGTTCCTCCTACAGACAAGTTTTGAGCACTCGGATTGAGCGTTCCCTCAATTCTCAAATTCACATTGGTTCCTAAAGTCCATGCGGCAGTAGCAGCATAGCTATGTCCGGCTTGTACAACGAACAAATCTCCTGAAGTCGTAAAATTTAGAGGATTTGCCCCTGATCCATCAGCATTTACAGTCCAGTTGGAGAGTGTTGTTGGAATAGTTTGTAAATTTTTTGAATAATAAGTAGCAGCATATAAGCTATTTATTGTGAGCGATAAAACGACAAACAATAAAAATGGTATAATTTTCTTCATGGGTAGGGATATTAGGTGTGTTATACAATTGCAATATAACGATTTACAAAAAGAACTGATCACAAAAAAGTCTAAAACATCATAAAAAAACTTTAAAACATCAATTTCTAAGGCTGAAACTCCCCCCATCTATAAAACAATGAAACTAACAGCTAGAATTATCCTTCCCTAAATAAGCAAAATGGCATATTAACCTTCCTTAAAAAAGCTATTTAGGGTGAAAAACTCAATTCACATCATTTGTAAATCATTTTTAGCAAACATACTTAAAGTTATTATGCTAAAATGGTCACTCTATTTAATTGAAATGATTGGCTAATTCGCTTTGCGTTAGCGGGAGAGGCTTTGTTTGAGCTCATTTTTCTTGTGGGTTGAGGTATTTTTTAAATACGCTATGATTTGACCACAAGAAAAATAGCGAGTGCCGATCACGCGACCGAAGGGAACGCCCTACGAAATGAATAGCTTATCTATGCAATATAAATCAAACTAGTGCACCACTTTAATGAAATAAAATCAAATACTCTTGCATTTAAACGGTCAAATAAATAGAATAAACCTCTAAAAATCAACAAATAAACTATTTTTCAGCAACCCCTATTTAGGGGCTGATAAATGGTTAAAAAAGCAAAAAGAAGGTCACGAATCCGCAACCTTCTTTTTGTAATAGCATAAACATCAGTATGATTACTATTCCACCACCAATTTGAGCGCCTTAATTTTAGTCAAGGTTTGTATGGTTACATAATACACGCCACGAGAAAGTGTTTGAGAAGGTACTAGAAACAATTTAGTTACACCAGTTCCTTCGATGTCAATTTCTTCGGTGTAATGTACTTTTTCAGAAGCATCATGAATTTTAACCACCACCGTTTGTTTGTCAGAATTATTAAATTCTAAAAATATTTCATTGGAAGAAACGGGGTTTGGGAAAATAGAAAACTCAGCATCGTTTAACGCATTGTTTTCTTCTGCTTGGGCTAAGGAACTCACGACTATCACTTTTGAATAAGCAATTTCTCCATCAAAATCAATTTGTTTTAACCTAAAGAACATCCCAGCTTCAGAAGCATTGAGCACATTATAATGATAATTGCTTGTATTGTTAGTCGTTCCAAAACCAGCCACGGTACCTAATGCTTCGAAATTTTCTCCATCAAAAGAGCGTTCAATGACAAATTCTTTATTATCACGTTCCATGGTGGTGGTCCAATATAAAACAATCAAGCTACTATTTCTTGTGGCTGTAAAAGTGGCCATGGTCACTGGAAGCGGATTACTTGGGGCCGACGGTCCACCAGATACCCATCTTGAGAAAGAGGACACCCCCGTTAACTGTACATAGTTTGCACCAGTAGAAATAGTACCTATAGTCGGAGCATAAAAGTCTTTTATACCATTAGTAGATTTGTATATTTTTGAAGGCACGAGCGCGCCTTCAGGTATTTCTGCGGACAAATAAGTTGCCCTAAATGTTGTATTTAAACCATCATTAAACTGAGGCGTAATTTGGTAACTTCTATTGGGTGTTTGGTTATCGCCACTACCAAAAGAACTATGGTTTCTAATCACTTCCACATTACCCATTGCTACGGTTGTAGTGGTTAAAACAGCCCCCAAACCAGCAATATTTATGGCATCTGCATTTGTACCTACATTTCTCGTGGCAACAATTGAACCTGTAGCGCCTTTTACCCTCGCCGTTTCGCTTTCCGAAACCAAGGTACCTGTCGTAGATAAATTAATGGTGTCGCCATTTAAATTTACATCACCTAAAGTAAGTGTAAGAAAATTAGCAACGGCAACACTGGTATTTAATTTAACATCACCACTTGCTTTATTGATCGTCATATTATAGAGTGACAATGGCGTAGCGGATGAAATATTTTGCTCAGTAATACCCGTAAAAGAAAGCGTACCGGTACCGGATACCATTGGAGAGGTTGAAGAAGAAGTTGACACAAAGTTCCCTTTCAATGTGATGGTTCTGGTACCAAGTGATAAACTTGCCGCATTTTTAAGATTGAAGTCACCATTTACAATCGTATTCCCACCCAATGTTGCCATCGTGCTTCCCGTAACATGGAGATGATGGTAGGTCGTTGCTTTCACGGTTGGAGAAGTTCCAATATAATTAACAATATTACCTGTCGCTGTGGCAGTACAAGTAGTAACTGTCCCTGACAAATTCAAGGTAGCATTGGTGCCGGCTTGATAAGTCGTCACATTTCCTGTTACCGTCGTCGTAGAAGAAGCGCCAGTCACAAAAGGATTACTCGTTACATTACCACCAACAGTTAAAGTAGCATTAGCCCCCGTAGAGAAAGTATTGATTGAAACATTGCCATTTACAGTCAATGTAGAATTGGCACTATTCACCCAAGAACGACTAGTACTAGAATTACTTCTGGTTAAATCTCCTTGAATAAGGACTTGCCCGTTGTTCGTTACCGCAATACCATTGGCATCGACACTCACATTACCTGAAAATAATAAGTTGGCATCAGAAGTAATCATTTTATTTCCACCAGTAATCGAAATGGTTCCCCCATTAATCACCGTTCCTGTTCCCCTGATATATTTATCTGCACCAGAAATGACAAGATTAAAACCATTGGTATTCAAAGTACCATTCAATACAAAATTACCTGATACTGTGAAATTTTTATTCAATACCAAAGTTGCTCCTTCTTCAATGGTTAAACTTGATACGGAGGTTATGGTACTTTTACTTTGTACGGTAACCACGGCACCAGCATTAATCAATATATTTGAATTGGAAGTAACCACAGCATCTTGCCAAATAGCGGGATCGTCAATATCTCCAATCGTATCTGTACTTACCAATACTTTGGCTACATTGATTGTTTTGGATACCATTGGAGCAAAAACACTACAACCCAAAGCAATCACATTTAAGGTGGAAGTACCTTGGCTGGCAAAATCAACCGTAATTCTACCTTTTGATTGACCAGAAACGATTGTCCCATTGGAAATAGACCAGGTATAACTATACCCAGCAATAGAATCTACATAATATGGAATACCTTGATCTCCTTCGGCAACTTTAGCGTATCCTTGTATTAAACTTGGTGTCACAGGCCCTACATTTACAATTTGTGAAACCAGAGGACCTTGTCCACAACTATTGGTTTCTTTCACGGTAATGACACCTGAACCTGTGGTTGCACCATATACCACACTGATGGTATTAGTGGTGGTAGACCCTGAGATGGAAGCCCCAACAGGTATTGTCCACGCATAGGTAGATCCCACACTGTTAGAAACAGAATAACTAACGGTCGTATTTTTACAAGGCAATGACGTCCCAGAAAGCGTCAGTAAAGAAGGTAAAGTACAGTTATTATCACTTGCAATGGCAAAAGAACCCGTAACACCAGTAATAGCAGTACGAGAAATAACAGTATTTACTTGCGTACCATGCGTACCATTGGCTACCCAATTGCCAGTCGTGTTAGTCAGAATTCTTGAATTGGCAGTAAAAGGAAATGCAGTAAATCCATTACCATCCAAGGTTAAATTGTAATTGGTAGAAACCAAAGAAGTTCCGGTGGCAATCCATTGCCCATCATTAAAGTTATTGTATGAAGTAATTCCTGCAGCGGTAACCGGCAAACCTGCAATACCTGGAGGCGTGGTTGAAAATTTATAAGACAGTTTTCCTGCGGTACCAATATTGGTAAATGTTATGTTAACAGGCCTGTAATTGGCAAAACTACCAATAGGATATAAAAAGTTAGTACCCGTGCTTGACGTCGCATACCATCTTTCAAACGCCCCTATAATAGTCCCAGACGTATAATTCAAAGTTCCCCTTGCATTCGTAGCTGTACCGAGAGTAATCGTGAAACCTGAATTATCAATATTACCTGAAGTCATTGTCAAAGCATTTCTAACAATCATATTTGACCCAACATTAACAATACCAGCAGATTTACTAATCACCAAATTATAAAACGATTGAGCAGCCGTCACCGATAATGTCAATAGTTGATTGGAAGTACCATTTAAAGTAACTGTACCTGTACCATAAGAAAATGTATTGCTATTCGAAAAATCTCCCGCTACACTAAAATCATTATTGGCGGGATTAAAAGGGGCTGTACAAGTTAAATTTCCATTGATAGCAATGGCAGCCGAAAGTTTCTTTGTTCCTGCTCCTGAAAGCGATAAGTGATGGTAAGTCGTTGCATAAATAGTTTGTGTTGCTGTGCTTGAATAATCTACCGTATTTCCGATGGCTGAAGCATTTAAAAGTCCGGTATTCATCAAGGTAGTGCCTACGGAAATATACGCATTGGCGGCATTTACAAACTGTGCATTGGCGGCACCATTTACCCCACTAAC
>JBIKPL010000152.1:0-6729 GCA_044357485.1 Cytophagales bacterium | reverse complement strand
ATTCATAAATACCTTTCTGATCCAATATTACAAAATATACAGGCCTTAATTTTGGGCTGCACACATTATCCATTGGTAAAAAAAGAAATTAATGCCTTTTATAATGGAAAAGTGGATGTAATTGATTCGTCAATGATTGTCGCAAAAGCGGTTAAAAAATACCTCGAAGAGGCCTCTTTATTGACAACCAATTCTTCCTCTTCACGCACCTTTTGGGTATCTGATTATACCAAATCTTTTGAAGAAACGACAAAGTTGTTTTTTGGGAAAGAGGTAGGTTTAGCCTATTATCCCCTTTGGGAGTAATACTTTTTTGAATGCATATTTAATAGTAAATTTAAAAATGGCAGTACTGGTATATTTGATTACAGTGTTAGGTTGTGTTGTGGTGGTATTTTATGCCGAACGCAAGCTTGCTGCATTTATTCAGGATAGATTGGGGCCTATGCAAACGGGTTTTTATGGTACTTTTCAAGCCTTAGCCGATTTGCTTAAAATGCTTCAAAAAGAAGATATTATACCTTCTAAAGCAGATGCATCGCTTTTTAAATTAGCCCCTATTTTAGTTTTTTGTGCTGTTTTTGCTGGTTTTGTTGCCATTCCCTTAACCCCCGATTTTATTGGGTCGCCACTTAGCAATGGCTTGTATTTTATTTTGGCTATTGTTTCTTTAGACATTATCGGATTGCTAATGGCTGGTTGGAGCTCTAATAATAAATATGCGCTTTTTGGTGCAATGCGTGCAGTGGCACAAATGGTTTCTTACGAAATACCGCTTGGGTTAAGTGTGTTGGCGGTAGTGATGACTTGTCAAACCCTAGACCTTCAAGAAATTTCTTTTCAACAAGGCATTTGGAATCCTGTACAAGGGCAAACGAATTATTTGTTTGGCCTTAAATCATTGGGAATAGATACGACCAATGTGGGTGGTTTTTTAACTTGGAATGTTTTCAGGTCTCCAATCTTAATGGTTGCTTTTGTCATTTATTTTATTGCTTCTTTGGCTGAATGTAATCGTGCCCCATTTGATATTCCGGAAGCGGAATCTGAATTGGTTTCGGGTTACCATGTCGAATATTCGGGTTTCAGGTTTGGGATATTCTTTTTAGCAGAATATGCCATGATGTTGTTAACGGGATTGTTAGGGGCTATCCTTTTTTTAGGAGGATGGAATACGCCTTTTCCCAATTTGGGTACAATTACCTTAGCCTCTTGGACCAGTGGCGTTCCGGGTACATTTGCGGCTTCTGCTTGGGGGATGTTTTGGCTGTTGTCAAAAGCCATCAGTGTATTGCTAGTACACATTTGGATTCGATGGACTTTCCCTCGTTTACGAATTGATCAACTCATGCATTTATGTTGGAAAGTATTGACCCCAATAGCCTTGTTGGTATTGTTGTGCAGTGGCATTTGGCGTTTGTTAATGATTTAAATTGCTATCGTTTCATTTCTAGTTTATTGATTCATTCATGACCTATTTTAAAGACATCGCTGACGGAATAAAAACGACCATTGCTGGTATGAATTTGTCGTGGAAACATATATGGCAAGCAAGGAATAGTAGGTCAGCGATTGGCATTGAACAAAACGATTATTTTAAACAAGACACGGGAATTGTTACCCTACAATATCCATTTGAATCGTTTCCGGTGCCAGACAATGGCCGTTACCGTTTAGATAATGTAATTGACGATTGTATTGTATGTGATAAATGTGTTAAAATTTGTCCTGTTGATTGTATAGAAATTGAGACCATTAAAGCCGTCGAAGATTTAGGCTTAACCTCTGATGGCTCACCCAAAAGATTGCATGCAGCCGTTTTTGATATTGACATGGCCAAGTGTTGTTTTTGTGGTTTATGTACAACGGTTTGTCCTACGGAATGTTTAACCATGACCAAGACGTATGATTTTAGTGAATACGATGTTTCGAATATGAATTACCATTTTAGTAATTTAAGTCCAGCTCAAGTACAAGAAAAGAAACAAATGGTGGAAGATCAAAAAAACAAAAACGCCTCATTGTAAATAAATTCAGAGATTTTAAAAGTCAAAGGCATGCACCTCTTACAAGAAATTATATTTGTTTTTTTTGCCGTTCTTACACTAGCTTCGGCTATATACATGGCCCTTACGAGTAATGTGATTTATGCGGCATTTTCAATGTTACTCACTTTTATTGGTGTGGCTGCTTTGTATATTTTCGCCTCGGCGGAATTTCTTGGCCTAACACAAATGATGATTTATGTAGGTGGTATTTTAATCTTAATTGTGTTTGGGGTAATGCTTACCAACAAAATTGGCGATACCGCGGTTAATGCCAAGTCAATCAATGTAGTTACCGGATTGTTACTGTCTTCAGCATTGTTTACGCTTTTAATGAATGCAATAATGGAGGTGAATTTTGCTAAACTTTCATGGATCAAAAATGGATTATTGGTCAATGGCAATACCACCGCTGGCATAGGGATAAATTTAATGACACAATATATATTGCCCTTCGAACTCATCGCGGTATTGTTATTGGTTGCCTTAATGGGCGCATCGATGATCGCAGGCAGAAAAACTAATTTTTAAAGCAAATGGTGTTTAATAGTTTTAAATTTCTTTTGTTTTTTATTGCTGTTCTGAGCCTGTTTTTCTTTATTCCTCAAAAACAAAGAAAATATTTTTTGCTTTTAGCTAGTTATTTTTTTTACATGAGTTGGCATTGGGAGTACGGCTTTCTTTTGCTTTTTTCTACATTGGTACAGTATTATTGTGCTATTCAAATTGAAAAAAATGCATCTCATTTACCCTTGAAAAAACTTTACCTTTATGTAGGGATAGGTACTGATTTAAGTATGTTATTTTTCTTTAAATATTTTGATTTTGTTGGGAGTAATATTATTTCAATGGGTAATTTATTAGGCTTTCAATATTCCTGGACACACTTAAATATATTGCTTCCTGTAGGTATTTCATTTTATGTATTTCAAACCCTGAGCTATACGGTTGATGTTTACCATGGTAAAATGAAAGCAGAACGAGATTTTAGCTATTTTGCGTTGTATGTGAGTTTTTTTCCTCAATTAGTGGCTGGGCCAATTGAAAGGGCATCCTATTTATTGCCTCAATTAAAAGAAACAAAAGTATTTAATGTTCATAATTTGTTAGAAGGTGCAAAATTAATAGTGCATGGTTTATTTAAGAAAATGGTGGTAGCTGACAATCTCGCCCCATTTGTTGATAAAGTTTATAAACCGAATTATTCTGCTTCAGGAGTTGAATATAGTTTGGCCACCTTTGCTTTTATGTTTCAAATTTATGGTGACTTTTCAGGTTATTCAGACATTGCTAGAGGGGTAGCTAAAGTTTTTGGTTATGATTTAATGGCTAATTTTAAACAACCTTTTTTTTCAACTACAGTAAGCGAATACTGGCAAAGATGGCACGTTTCACTTGCCACTTGGGTTAGGGATTATATTTATATCCCACTTGGGGGAAATAAACATGGCGAACGACAACAATATATAAACCTATCCATAAGTATGTTTGTAATGGGGATTTGGCATGGTGCTAAATGGACTATGGTGGCTTATGCGGTCATTAACAGTATAAGTGTGGTGGTTTCTAGTGCATTTCAAAAGCATAAATTCATATACAATCCTTTTTCAAGTAAATACCTTAATGCGCTTATGCATATCATGTTGGTATTAATGGTGGTTGGGTTTCAACGCATTTTTTTTCGCTCAGAATCTATCCATCAAAGTTTTCATATTCTTAAAACCATTTTTTCTGCGCCCTCTCATGGTAATTATTTGGCTTTGCCTATAGGTTTGCCTATCACGGGTGTCTTTTTTTTGTTTTGGGTACTTGTACACGATTTTTATATTGCGTACGGGAGTTCCCTCGCTTTACTGCAAAATACTTACCTGAAGATTGTGTATTATACTTCATTAATTACCGTTCTTGCCATTTTTGGCGTTTTTAAAGCTTCTCAGTTTATATACTTTCAATTTTAGTATGCGTACTGCTAATAAAATAACCTTGTTCATTGCCTTTATACTACTTGTGATGGGTAGTTTAGACTATTATTATTGGCGTTTAAAGCATTCTACGCTACAATTTATTACTCAAAAGGTTCATTATTATAGCAACAAGAATACGCTTTTTATGGGATCTTCTCATGTCGCATTTGCTTGTAATGAAAATATTGCGGGGGTATATAATGTTGCCGCTAGGAGCGAACCGTATTTGTTTACCTTAAAAAAAATACAATTATTGCGTCCTCATTCGGTGGTGTTGAATTGTAACGTGCAAAGTTTTCAATATAGTTTTAATACCGTTTTTGATAATGGTTTACTAGCGGTACCTCAGTTTCAATATTTGTTTCAATCGATGACTGATGACGAAAAACGAGCTGTTTACCAATTGATGAGTTTCGAAACCAGGTGCTTTTATGAAGCACAACAATATGTGTTGTTTTTGGGAAATAAAGATTTTCATTTAAATCCGAACTATGTTTTTGGTGGATGGGAAGATGGGGGACAAAAAATAGGTGTAAGTGAGGCCGCAATTGAGAATAGGTATTTTGATGAATTCTTAAAATATGATTTTCAACAGTCTGATTTTCAATTGAAATATTTTGAAGAAATATTACGCTATTGCAAAACTAATCAGATTAAACTAACAATTATTGCTACGCCTATTTATCCCGATTTCATAAAAAAAATACCGCCAGCCAGCTTTAAATTATTTGCAAATCAGTTAGCCTATTTTCATAAAACCTATCCTTTTCACTACCTTGATTATACTCGTTTTTTAACTGACAAACATTGTTTTTTAGACCCAGACCATCTCAATAAAACGGGTGCTACCCTTTTTACCAAACAGTTACGTCATTTATATTAATTAGAGGATGTTTTGTGCTTAGTACTCAGTACCCTGTACCCAGTACCCTATACTTTGTACGCTGTACTTTGTACCCAATACCCTAATCAAGTTTCCTGTTTTATCTTTATAATTCACTTATTTTGTTAACTTGCTTCACAATTCCCTAAAAATACAACCATGCAACTTCAATTGCGCTATAAAATATTGTGGTCAGTGTTCTTGTTTGCGGCCCTTTATTTATTCTCTATTCATCAAAAACTTCAAAGTAATACCGAGGGTGTCTTTAATTTAGTGCACGCTATTTATGATGGCTTACATCATTTTATTTTGTTTGTTTGGATTCCTATTTTAAGTTTAATGGGAATGGGTATAGGCATTGTGCTTAAAAAGGAAGAAATACGATTCGGTTTTATGTATGCAAGTATTGGTACTACCATTTTTTATATTCTTGCGATGTCTATTTATTAGTATTCGTGTATTAATATTTTTATTTTTGTAAAATTCTAATACGATTTATTTCGAGTATAATGATAGCCATCAACGATATATTAAGTGCAAGTGACCGATTAAAAGGGGTCGTGATTCATACTGCCACCGCCTTTAACCAACAATTGTCAGAACAATACGGTGCCAATATTTACCTTAAGCGTGAAGACTTACAGGTGGTGCGTTCTTATAAAATTAGAGGTGCTTACAATTTAATTAGTTCTTTGTCTCAAGAGGATAGAAATAAAGGTATTGTGTGTGCGAGTGCAGGAAATCATGCTCAAGGCGTGGCTTATTCTTGTCGTACCTTAGAAATTATGGGCAAAATATACATGCCCAGCACCACACCCAAACAGAAAGTGACCCAAGTGAAAATGTTTGGTAAACAATTCGTAGAGGTGATTTTAATAGGCGACACTTTTGATGACTCTTATGAAGAAGCCATGCGTTTTTGTACTGAAAATAAAATGGTTTTTGTGCATCCTTTTGATGACCCAAGGGTTATTGCAGGACAAGCCACTGTTGGGGTAGAAATTTTGCAAGATCTTAAAGAACCCATAGATTTTTTATTATTACCCATAGGAGGCGGAGGCTTATCGGCGGGGGTGAGTTCTTATTTTAGGAAATTGAGTCCTGATACGCAAATTGTTGGCGTAGAACCACTAGGTGCTCCTGCGATGAAAATGGCCTTAGATGCTGGCCATGTTGTGACTTTAGAGTCCATTGATAAATTTGTGGATGGTGCTGCCGTGAAACGGGTTGGTAACCACACCTTTGATATTTTAAAAGACCATCTTCATGATATGATTTTGGTGCCTGAAGGTAAAGTGTGCTCCACTATTATTAAGCTATACAACGAACAAGCCATTGTGGTGGAACCTGCAGGTTCATTAACCATTGCAGCCCTGGAATTTTATAAAGAGGAAATTAAAGGAAAAAATGTGGTTTGTGTGGTGAGTGGTAGCAATAATGATTTGGGGCGTATGCAGGAAATCAAAGAACGTTCTTTGATTTATGAGGGCTTATTGCATCATTTTATTGTGCGTTTTCCTCAAAGAGCTGGTGCGTTAAGAGAGTTTCTTTCTGAAGTGCTGGGGCCAAATGATGACATTACTCGTTTTGAATACGTGAAAAAAAATAACCGTGACCAAGGCCCTGCTTTTATTGGCATTGAATTGAAACATGCCGACGATTATGACGCATTAGTTTTGCGAATGAAAAATAAAAATCTTGATTTTACTACGATTAATGATGACCCAAATTTGTTTGGATACTTCTTATAGTGTTGAGTTGTGAGTGATGAGTTTTTAGTAAAACAACTAGCATCCACCACTTAACAGTCATAATTCAAATTAGTGGTGAGTGATGA